>NZ_JAFLMX010000017.1:0-23941 GCF_017849675.1 Alteromonas sp. AO-Serp | reverse complement strand
CATCAGTCACTACGCTAGACGAACTGAAACAGCGAATTCAAAACAACGATGAGTCTGTAGAAACCACATTCACGGAGCTAGGCTACTTCTTCGACGCCCACCCGAACGCTTTTCAGCAAGCCCGTTTATTCAATCTAAGAGCTTATAAGCACATACTTGAGCAAGACCTTGTTGCGGGGTACGAAACTCTGTTGGAAGCCCGCAAGCTTGCGAAAAAAGGCGGCAACACCATGGCGCTGGCAGAGTCTTTTCGCTTAGAAGGGCTAATTTTGGACTTGTCAGGTGAGCATGCTCGTGCACTCGAAGCCCTTAATAAATCCCTTGCTGCTTTTATTGAAGTAAATAGCGATAACGCCTTGCTTGTATATAGCGCTATGGGCAATGTATACATGTCGCTGCAAAACTACGAAATGATGTTGCAGCTAGGTCAAAACTTCCTCGCCGCAGCCCAGCGTTTAAATGATAAAGAAAACAAAGCCATTGCTTACTTTTTCCAAGGTTACGCGCAAACGGAACTGGGGGACTATCAAGACGCTAAAATAAGCCTTCTGCTGGCAGAAGAATTGTTCAAAGAGGTGCACTATCCCTTTATTGGCATTGTTCATACCAAAATGGCTGAGCTACATATCGCCCAAGGCAATTTAACTGAAGCGCTGACCATGTTGAACCGCGCTGCGGAATCAGATCGCAAAGTTGGTTTTAAATACAACGAAGGGTCTAGACTACTGCGCTTGGTCGACATCTACATTAAACGCAATCAAATAGACTTGGCTATTAGCGAACTTGAAGGTGGACTAAAAAAAGACGCCATAAAGAACGACAAGTCAGTGGTTCTAAGCATGTTGGAAAAGCTCATTTCACTCCTTGAATCAACCAACAATTTTGAAGCCGCGTTAGAATATTCAAAGCTATACACGAAAACTTATGAAGAGAGTTTTAATGAACAGCAGTCAAGATTGTTAGCCCTTAACCGCGTGCGGCTTTCTATTTCCGAAAAAGAAGAAACCATCAAGCTTCTAGAGAAAGACAACCAGTTAAAAGAGCAGCGTAACCTTATACAGAAAAAGCAAAACACGTTTCAGCTGTATTTCATCGGTTTCGTGATCCTTTCATTGGGCTTAGTCGTTGGCCTATGGCTTAGAACTCGCCAACAACGTAAGGCGCTCGATGCACTTACTCAAGACCTTCAGAAAGCAACAAAAGCAAAATCTGACTTTCTTGCACGCATGAGTCACGAAATTCGCACGCCGCTTAACGCCATTATCGGCCTGACCAAGCTTTCACAGCGGGCTGCAGAAGATAAAGATCAACAAACGAACCTTATTCAGATAGAAGGCGCGTCGCAAACCCTACTAAGTATAATTAACGACATACTCGACTTCTCGAAAATAGAAGCGGGTAAGCTTGATATTGAATCGACGCAATTCAATTTAGACGCGCTAGTAAACCAAACCATTAGACTGCATTTAGGGCGCGCTGAGGAAAAGCACATAGAGCTTATTCAGCATATATCACGTGACGTACCGTTAAACCTCATCGGCGACCCGTTACGCATACAGCAAATTCTAAGCAATTTAGTTAGCAACGCTCTTAAGTTTACCGAGGATGGACTGATTTCGGTAAGCGTTAGATGCACGCATAATGTAGAAGACATTCAGCTTGAATTTGAAGTTAAAGACACAGGGATTGGGCTAAACAGCACGCAAAAGGCATTGCTATTTCAACCATTTAACCAAGGTGATGAGTCTATATCTCGCCGATACGGCGGCACCGGCCTAGGCTTAGCAATATGTAAGCAGTTAGTCACATTAATGGGCGGAGAGATCTGGGTTGAGAGCCAACTTGGAAAAGGCGCAAGTTTTCATTTTACCGTAACCGTTAAACAGGATGCTTCCCAACAAATTGTATCGCCGTCTAAGCAACTTTCGTTACTTAAGGTGCTTATTGCTGATGACATTGGCGTGTCGCGCGACGCTATTATCGAGTCGCTATCGGTAGCTAACATTAAAGCAGATGTTGCGACCGGCGGTAAAGAAGCCGTAGCCAAAATGCGTGCTGCTGTGGGAAACAGTGCGCCTTACGACGTACTTATTTTAGATTGGAATATGCCTGACATTGATGGATTGGAGGTTGCAGCCATCATGAAGCAGGAGTTTTCAATTAAGCCACCGAAGGTGATAATGCTGTATGCATTCGAGTCGCCTCATATGCGAGAGCAGGCTAACCAACTAGGTATTCGAACCTTCATTAAAAAGCCTTTTAGCACCAGTGAGCTTGTAGATAAGCTACAAGAGCTTTGCTTAAACGTGAACACAAGAACCCTACCAGCAGATGCTGCGCCTGTGCCTAATCTCCGAGGAACGAAGATCCTTTTCGCAGAAGACAATACGCTGAATCAAAAAGTAACCCTTGGCCTGTTAAACGACACCCACGCTACTATTGAAATGGTTAGCAACGGCTTTGAAGCCATAAAAGCCTTACGTGAAGATAACAGCTATGACGTGGTGTTGATGGATATCCAAATGCCCGTTATGGACGGGTTAACAGCAGCTAGAAAAATCAGAGATGAGCTGAAATTAACTTTGCCGATTATTGCCATGACGGCTCACGCCATGCAGCAAGACATTGACAAGAGCCTGGCAGCGGGCATGGACGGCCACATCAACAAACCGGTTGACCCAAATCGCTTCTTTGACGTGCTTGTTGAAGTGCTAAATAAAGGAAAGTCGACGGCGACCACTGAAGTAACCGGCGGGCCATCGGCAAACACAATACCGCTGAGCTTTATAGATAAATCTCAAGCCATGCAAGCAATGTTAAATGACGAGACTTTGTATAAAGAGTTACTTAATGACTTTGCAGCACTTAACAAAGAGCTAGATAACCTTCGAAAAGCCATTGATGAAAAAGACTATGCTTCTATTGTTCGTATAGCGCATATCTACATAACTGCCCTTCGGTACATTGGCGCTTACGCCTTAGCTGAGCTAGCTGCAACGATTGAGCTAACGATAAAACGTAATGAGCATGGAAGCGTAGCTGGTTTTAGCGATCAGTTAGAAGCACTTTACACAGCATTGGTAGAGATGAGTGCGAAAGTTAAGGGCATGGTGAAGTAAAGCCTTTCAGGCTGGGAGAAGAGAAATTAAGAAAAACAATGCCCGCACAATAAATGCAGGCACAGTAGTATACACGTTGAGCCAACCGCTCCCGATTATTACTCGTCTGACTCTTGCGACGCATACTCATTTTTCATAAGCCACGCGTACGCCGTTGTAAAAGCGGCTTCTTGAAACTGTTTTAAACCCGTGTCAGAAAATGGCACTGAAAGCGGATTTCTGCGAAGCGACTCTTTAATATCCGTAGGGCTAAATACTACAACTTGAAGCTCTTCAATCAATTCAATGGCAGCCTCTAGCTTGAAGCCAATTGCACTACCTGCAAATTTACCTTTGCTTTGACGCTGACGAATTATCACTGCATCAATTTTGTAGTCTTCTACAAGTTTAGCGAAGGTACTTTGGAAGCTCTTTAGCCCCTTCGCACTGGTATCGGCAAGCGTTAAACGGCGCGTACGGCAATCTGGCAAATGAAACAAGCCGTCTGCTAGCGACACCAAACTAACAATTGCTTCATTACCTTTTAAATCTACACCACAGACTTTCATATTTATTCCTAATTACGTTTGTCCGGCATTATAACGCGTTTCACATCATTTGAGTCATTCAGTAGGTAAGCTTCAACCTCTTAAAAGAGGTTTTAACTTAGTACCGACTGAATTGTGTCTTTTGACAGGGGCTTTACGAAATGCTGATCGAAGCCTGCCGCTTGGGAGTCCTCTACATATTTCTCTGAGCCCCACCCGCTTTGAGAATAAAACTTAACATTTTCTGATTCCGGCAAGGCTTTCAGCATTTTAACCAGCTCATAACCGTCAATATCTGGCATGCCGATATCAAGAAATACAGAGTGAGGTTTAAAGGTTTTAAATGCATCAACAGCTTCTTTCGGAGAAGTAATGCCTAAGGCAGTCACACCCATAGACTCTGCCAGCAGACAATAAGCGTCAATGAGATCAGCATTGTCGTCAACGAACATGACTTTACTTCTGCTTTGTATAACAGGGTCCAGTTTTTGATTTTCAGATTGCTCGTAGGCTGTTTTAGAAATAGGCAACCTGACTTCAAAGGTACTTCCTCGATCAACACCTTCGCTCATCACAGACACTTCACCATGATGTAACGCAACAAGCTTACTCACCAAAGTTAACCCTATACCAAGACCGCCTTTAGTGTGAGTAGAGTGCGCTTCGATTTGGGTAAACATATTGAAAACATCTTTTAGCCTATCCTCGGGTATTCCCATGCCATTATCTTTAACAGCAACAACAATCATGACCCCGTCTTTTCTGATCTCTACGACTATCTTTCCGGATTCCTTCGTATACTTAGTTGCATTGTGAATAATATTAGAAAAGATTTGGCTTAAACGTGCTTTATCTCCGTAAACTGTCACATCTTCTTCAAGACAGTTTACCGTTATATCATGCTTCTTCGCTTTTACTTGTTGCTCAACAATTTCAAGAGAGTCTGAAAGCACGTCTTGAATTTTCAACCTTTCAAATTCAAGCTTAACTTTCCCTCGCGTGATGCGAGACACGTCCATCAAATCATTGATAAGTTTAGACATATATTCAGCTTGACGATTAATGATAGCTGTCACTCTTTTTCGCGTTTTTTCATCATCAACCGTTTCTAGAATACTTGCCCCAGACATAATAGGCCCTAACGGATTTCGAAGTTCATGGGCCAATGTAGCGAGAAATTCATTTCTGTAATTATCTTGTTTTTCAAGCTCTTGAATACTGATATGCATGCGCTCTTGCACATCAAGCGCGTAAACAAGAAACATTCTATTTAACCGGTTTGCGGTGTCGACGTCCGTCTTATCAAACGCTGTTGAGCGCCCTTTAATTGTACGGGTATGAATAGTGAATGATGAACGGGGCTTAAGACGCTCTGCTTTTGGTGCATCTTCCGATTTCTCATCTTTAGCGCCTATCCACTTTTGATTTCGATGGGTTTCCTTCCTGAACCAAGCGGTAAAATACTGCTTTTTTTCAAACAGTGGGATGATCATAATACCCGCAATACCATGTTCTCTGGCTTCAGGGTAATCGTGATAAAGGGAATCGTTAGTGTAAGGAAAGCCGCCTTCACTACTTGCTTTAGAAAAAATGTCTTTGATGACTTCTACCGGTAAAGTAGAACCGAGGGTAATAGTCTCGTACTGTGAATAATAAACAAACCCTGAGCTATTAAGCGCGTCTAAAAAAGCGCGTTCACCGCTCTTGACTACACGGCTAATAGGATTTGCTGGACCGATTCTATCCAACATCGCATCAACCGCTTTATCAGTAACATGCTTTTTGCGTTTCGCAATTTCTTCTTCTTTCGCTAACAAATGCCAGCTGAACAGTTGACTTAAATTCTCACATTGCAGTCGTACATTTTGTGGGATATAACAAGCCTCGCGATGGTGGCAGGAAATAAGCCCATACAACTCTCCATCCGTTACTAACGAAATGGAAAATGAAGCACGTAAACCTTGATTTCTGATGTATTGAAGGTGAATAGGTGAAAATGTGCGCAACAACGAACGAGTGAGGTCTAGTCGTTCCCTTCCCGATTCTTCGACAGACGGAATCAACCGAGATGCAGGTAACTCTGTGTCGGGAGTAAGCCTCACCCAATTCGTCTTGTACAGCTCTCTGGCTTGCTTTGGTATATCCGACGCGGGAAAGTACAAGTCTTGATAAGATTCCATGTCTTCAGACTTGGATTCCGCTATTACCTTCCCTGAGTAGTCCTTATTAAATTTATAAAGCACTACCCTGTCCATGTTAGTCAGATATCTGATGGTTGATACCATCTCTTGAGCCATCTCTTTCAACGATGTCATCTCTTTGAAGCGTGGGGCGATAGACATTGAATAGAGCTTAACAAATTGCTCTGCACTGTAGGTGTCTCTAAATTCAGTTGCGGGCTCAAGCTCAACCACATAGTGACAACCTGAATCATAGACTACGGCTAAATAATCTATTGCCGCACCTTCCTTTAAAAGCGAGGCTTTAAGATGCAGTTTAATAGGCAGTCTTATCTTACTCTTAGAAACTCTATCAAACGTTTCTTCTAGGAAGGCGCGCTCGTCTGTATCAGAAGAGAGTATATCTAAAAAACCTTTACCTATGATCTCGTCGGCAAATATCGTGTTGCAGTTCTCACTAACAATCGAAACCTCTAAATCTTCGTAGTTGAACGCGATGAGAAAACCATAACTTTGGACACTTTCGGGAATATGTATAGGTTCATCTTCACAACGTTCAAAGTTAAAGTTCTGAGTCGATTGAGTCATAGAGTTCCTAAGGTTTATATCAGTTAAGCCGCGCTTGCTATAGTTCGCAACGTATCATATCGGCATATAGATTTGTAATGTCGCTATGCGATTTGGGTTAATTTAATGTTCGCTTACCGGCAATTTTAGAACACAAAAAAACACCGTGTTCAAGCAACCACTGTTCCTCTTTACGCGGCTTTAAAACTCTACTCAACATTCAACGAATCGAGCTTTATCAGCCTTCCGCCTTCTTTATCTTCAAGCACATAGATATTGCCCTTATTGTCTTGCTCAACCTCGCGTACTCGCTTACCCCATTCGTAGCGCTCTGCTTCTTCCACCTTCCAGTTGCCTTCATCGTCTTTATTAAATGCAACTCGAACCAGCGCTTTTGAAGACAAACCGCCTATAAAACCATTTCCCTTCCAGTCACTAAACTTATCGCCTTTGTAAATGATAAAACCGGCAGGACTAATGGCAGGCACCCACGCCAATTCAGGCGACTTAAAGATGGGGTAGTCTTCGTGGTTAGAAATTTTCACGCCTGAGTAATGGTCGCCCTGCGACACTGCTGGGTAACCATAGTTGCGACCTCGTTCAATAATATTAAGTTCGTCGCCATGGCGCGGCCCCATTTCATGAGCCCATAAATTACCTTTCTCATCAAAATCGATGCCTAGCGGATTGCGGTGACCTAATGTCCAGATTTGTTCTGTTACGTTGCCTTGACCATAAAACGGATTATCTTCAGGCACGCTACCGTCGTCGTTTAAGCGCAGCACCTTACCTAAGTTCATCGCCATGTTTTGTGCTGGCGTGAATTTCTGACGCTCGCCCGAGGTGATAAATAAATGGCCATCAGGTGAAAACGCCATGCGGTGAGAGTAATGCCCATTCCCCGTCACCTTCGGCGACTGACGCCAAATTAGCTCTCTATCAGTCAACTTCGCGCCACTATCAGATAAGGTAAGCGTGGCTCGCTCTATCACCGCACCGCTGAACGCATCGTCTTTTTCATCTCGTTCAATGTACGAAATATAAATAGTGTTATTCGACGCAAAGTCAGGGTGAATAATGACATCACCTAAACCGCCTTGCCCGCGCGCAGTAACACTTGGCAAATTACTAACAGCAAAACGCTTCTGCTGGTTTTCATCAAGCAGCCATAGAGTGCCAGCTTTTTCCGTTACCAAGCTGTGCCCGTCTGGCAAAAATGTCATAGCCCAGGGGTTATCGAAGGACGCCTGAACATTACCCGTTACAGTAGTGCCCTTACTGCCCTTCATTTCAATTTGTTCAGATGTGTTCGACTGAGCAAAGGTAAAAAAAGAGGTGGTAAAAAGCGTAACCAATAGTGCGGCTTTCCGACTCTTGCTGGTTTTGTGCGTGCTTGTTGTTTGCATTAAGTTCTAGCCTTTTTGAGGGTTTGCGTACTGCTGGTTGCACGTTAAAACGTTAATTGCACGTAAACGGGCGGCGCAAAGGGTTTCAGTTAGCATTGATTACGTAGATTTAATTAAACAGGTTTATATTATCGACTTGGTTTCGCTATTCGTGTTTTTGAGTTGTGCTCGCTTTTCCTAAACTTTCTTTAATGCAGCGACACTTTACTAAAATACCGCCTATGTTATTTTCCAAGAAGTTTTAGCAACGAAGATAAGGAGGTGATCATATGTCTAGAGTTAAGGTATTTGAACAGGCAGCTATGAGTGAGGATCGTTCTAGCTAACCCCTATTACGCAATTGCTCTATAAGGCTGCCTAATCAGCCCAGCTCGGAAAGCCGCATCACGTTGCTGATTGCGGCTTTTTTACTTCCTTTACAGAATTTAATTACACAAGGCTAAATTTCTCGTTAGTCGCGTGTCAACACGTGAAAACCTTTCTAATATTCATAAAAGCACATCAAAAAGATGGTAAATTGGTTAAATCGTAGAAGCCGCGCTTAAAAACTACGTAAATCAAACGCTGTTACCTTTTCTAATAGAGTCACAAAATAAAGGTACGTTTAACGCGAGACAAGGTGACGAGCGTTGAGGTTTTACCAAGGAGTAAAAAGTTGTTCAGGGTTGGACTATTCATTTTAATAACATTAGTGAAATTTGCTCATGCAAATTCGAGTGACAGCATTGAGCAGAATAATGTTCTGGCGTTTCACGCTGACAATGCATTTCTTACTGAAAGGGTAAATCTGCAAGGCAATCCCTATTCTACTTCTGTCGATACGGTACAAATGCTAGTTAATGAAATAGGGTATACAGATCCCGTGCTTCATGTTCCACTTGTGCGTTCTTTTGCGTATATGCAGCATGGCGAAAACATTTGCGTACTTAATAAAATAAAAGCACCTGAACGCGAAAAAAATCACCTTTACTCACTACCGCTTAGCTTTTTCCAGACACAGCGTTTTTACCAACTGGCTTCACTTCCACCAATAGAAAAAGAATTTTTGGATGAAAAAGGCCGAATACTGAGCATATCTCGCGTATTAGAAGCCTTTCCAGACTCTTTTGTTGTGTTACCAGAAGAATACTCATTCGGTGAAAGGATAGACGACGATCTAAAGCAAGTTAATCGAGAGCAAATCCTTCGTATAGCAAATAATATTTATTACTCTCGCTTTATGGAAATGTTTTCAAAAGGAAAGTCTGATTTTGCACTCATTTTTCCAGCAACTTTATACAGAAGTTTTGGAGAGAACATGCCTATTAAAGTACGCAGTTACTCTATTGCAGATAACCCTGACTATGTATCAGGCCACGTTATCTGCCCCAATACTCCTCAGGGTGCAGAGCACATAAAGCGTATAAATGCTGCAATAAAACGCATCTATTTAACACCTGAGTTTATTAATGCTCATACGCGCTATTTGCCCGCTCAGGACAAACAAAACTTGCGAACTATCATCGAGCAATCAATTGAAAAGTTAATGCTTGCCAATTAATGACTTGGTTATTTTTTGACAAGTTTGAGTGACTATGACAGCTTAGGCAAATTCAATTATAAAAAGAAACTCGCGCCTGATAGCGGGAAAGGGAATTTCAAATGTATCAAAAGCTTGCCTGTGTTTTTATCTGCGCCTTACTTGCTATTAGTCTTAGCTTTCATGTAAACGCCAAAGTACGTGGCGAGGCCGTAGTTACAATAATAAAGTCAGAAGTTTTGAATGAGTCGCGAGAACTGCTTATTCACTTACCTAATAACTATTCCCGCTACAAAGACACCACCTACCCAGTTTTATATTTGCTAGATGGACAGCGTAATTTTGCCCATACCGTAGGCACGCTTGATCTGCTAAATCAGTCTGGAATGGCGCAGGAAATGATTGTTATCGGTATTACCAACACCGAGCGCACGCGAGACTTCACACCTACCTATGATGAAAGCTACAACCAGTGGGGAATATCTGGTGGTGCCGACAACTTTTTAGACTTTCTAGAAAAAGAACTAAAGCCTTACGTAGAGACAAACTATCGCACTAATAACTACGCGATTGTTTCTGGGCATTCATTAAGCGCCCTTTTTACCCTATACGCACTGCAAGAGCGGCCTGAACTTTTTCAAGCTTACTTCGCATTCAGCCCAAGTTTGTGGTGGCACAACGAAGTGATATTTCCAGAGGCAAAAGCGTTCTTTGCATCAAATAGCGACCTCAACAAATACCTATACATAAATATGGGTAACGAAGGTGGAAACATGCTAAGCGCATACGAACGTTACGCTGAACTGCTAAATAGCAGCGAACGAAAAGGGCTTACCTTTGATACCGAACTAGATACATCTGAAAGCCACAATACGACTGCTCTTGCAGGTATGAGCTTGGCGCTTCAAAAGCAGCTTAATTCGTTACGTCCAACAGGTGCAATAATACAAGAAGGTATTCCTGCGGTAGAGCGATACTATAAAGACCTTTCTGCAAAATACGCTTTTAAAGCAAAGCCAGAATATAAAGCAGTAAACCACGCGGGTTATGCGGCGTTGAACAAACAAGACTTTGACTCTGCCATTGCAATTTTTAAGAAAAATATAGCTCGCTTCCCTAACAAGTCTGATGCTTACGACAGTCTGGCAGACGGTTATGAAGCTAACGGTGATTTAGCCATGGCGCTTGAAATGAGAGAGAAAGCACTAGCAATGAGCTATGAAGAAAATGTTGAAAATGGTGCTTTTAAAACGCGGTTGGCAAACTTGCGAAAGAAGATTGCAGAAGGTACAGGCGGCTAGCTATCAAGTGCCTGAACTAGAAAATCGTCGGCATTGACCGAATAATAGTAGGAACGTACTCTGGTACGTTCACTCGTAACGGAATACACATAATGACATCAATCAAGCTCTTTTCCTCTTTAACACTTTCGCTTTGTTTAGCGTCGTTATTGGGCTGTACAGAGCCTGAAACCCTGTCAGCCTCTCCCTCAGCTGCCGCAGAGTCAAAAGAAGCCAACCTTTTAAAAACAGGGCTTACTGAACGCATTCGAATTGAAGGGCAAGAGGTTGATTACCAATCTTTAGAACAAAGACAAGCGCATTATGATGTACCTGGTATGTCTGTCGCGTTTATGAGAAATGGGCAAATAGCTTGGACCATGCAAAGCGGCGTTAAAGATTTAGCCACTGAATTGGCTATTGATGAAAACACGGTGTTCCAAGCTGGAAGTATTTCTAAACCCGCATTTGCGGCAGTATTGATGAAGTACCGCGAAGATAACCCACTAGATTTAGATGCAGATGTTAATACCTTACTCACCAGCTGGCAGTTGCCTGAACATGAATGGACTGGGCAAGACGTTGTTTCATTGCGCAGATTATTGAGTCACACGGCAGGTACCACAGTACATGGCTTTCCTGGTTACGCGGCGGGCGAACCGGTGCCTACTTTGCAGCAGGTGCTAGAAGGTGCATTTCCCGCCAATACCGATACCGTTGTTGTTGATATTCAACCGGGTACACAAATGCGTTATTCCGGTGGCGGCACTACGCTTGCTCAGCTCACCTTGCAGGACGTAGCTAATGAGCCCTTGCCAACTATGTCACAACGGCTTTTGTTTAAACCTTTAGGCATGACACGTTCTGGCTTCGACCAGCCCATATCGAAAAAACTATCGAACAATATGGCTACGCCTTATGACGACGACGGCGCGCCAATTAAAGGTGGCGCGCATACCTACGCCACATTAGCAGCAGCTGGCATGTGGAGCACGCCATCAGACATGTTGAAAATTGCAAGCGGCGTACGCAGTGCGTATTTAGGGCAGAAAACCAACTGGATATCGCAAGCCACCGCGCAGGAAATGTTAACCAACAATACGCCAAGTATTCAGCCGCCCAATGTAGGAATAGGCTTTTTTATCAATATGGATGATAACGGTGAAAGTTTAGGCTTTGGTCACGGTGGCGCAGATGCTGGGTTTATGTCGCAGCTATACCTTGAACTAGATACAGGAAACGGCTACGCCATTATGACGAACGGCAACAACGGTAGGCAGTTAATAACTGAACTAGAAATACGGCTAAAAGAAACGTTAAACGTAGGTTACTCGGAAGCTGAGATTAGGAAGTTAGTACCCATAAGCCAAAAGGAATTAAGTAAATATATTGGAACCTATGTAGTGACCAACCCTGTGAATGTTGATGTGGTGTTAGAAAAAACAGCCAATGGCTTTGTGCTTAACGCGTTACCTTATATTGAGAATGAAGAATATTTTCATGAGGGTGGCGGACGATTTTTTGCTAAGAACGGGAGTAGTGTTCGTTTTGAAATGGATGATGAAAGTGGGCTGGTTAAGACGCTTGTGATGGATGGGAATGTTCGGGGTGCTAGAAAAAAGTAAACGGTAAAGATAAGCACTTGGGAAGTGAGATGCCCTTTTACAGCATCGATATAAGCAAGATAATTCAATTACGCCAGATTGCGGCGAACTGTCCCGCCCAGTTTTAGGAATTATTTTTTTAGTCCACGACCCCCTTTCAATGAGGTAAAACTTAAACTTTACCGTAAGTATAAAACTATTTAAACCGGCTCCTTATCTAACATCATCGAATTAGATGACATCAAAACAAGAGCTAAAGCCTTAAAACAAGAAATCATTAAAACCTATAACTAAGGGGTGAAGCTGGGCAATATCACAGCGCTTGGTATCTCGCCTTCTTTTCCCCTTAGTACACATAGCTATAAAGCAAATAGTGTCTAAAGAAGTATGGTCGATTCATAGTTTGGTAACCCCTCAAAGTCGGAGAACTTTGAGGAAATAAGGAGCACTCAGCTATTTATTCATTTTTGACTTCTATGTGCGGCTAGTTCGTAGACATTTGAAATAGCTTTATCAATGACACTGACCGCGAACTTCGCCTTAAACCTATCATTCGATGGACACTTTATTCGCTTGTAATCCGAGTTTATGGTTATATTTTCGCACCAGGCGACTACTTCTTCACATGACTTTTTATCAAACTTGATATCCAATTCTTCCAAGCGCTCTGTCACAGAGAAATATGATGAAGTGTCTTCAGCATAACTTTCAATTTTTTTAACACGGTCGTCGAGTACACCAAACTTCGTATTAACCTCATCCTCAAGTTTATCTTGTCTTGTAATGGTATCGGCTAACAATCTAGAATTTTGTGCTAAAAGCTCAGCCATTTGAGAAAGTGATGACCCTTTATTTTCTGGAGCAGGATAAGTACCGAATTTTACTATTGAGGGTACAACTTCATGAAAAAGCCACTTCTGGAACTTTCTAGAGGCTTTGCTTTTATCAACTGAAATGATTCTGTACAAGCCGGGGTGTGTAACGAACAGCTCAGTCTCGTTAGCATATCTTGGTTTTTCACATGGGCGCTCGATATATTCGTCTTTGTCGAGAGTAGATGAAACCGTCCTAATTATTGAAGGGATTGCGGCTTGCCGATTTTGCTCGCCTAGTTCTTCATTTTCCTTTGACAATGTTTTAACAACATCAGTAAGGGAAACGTGTACTATCTCACCGACTTGAACTGTCCTAATCTTGGATTCACCACTCTCTCCTTTATAGCTTATGTTTATCAAATCGTTACCCATAGTTAACCCTCATTTTTGACTTTCTTTTTTGAGTGATGCCAGTGTTGGTCTTTTGGCTCTAATTCCAATAAATGCTTAGTATAGCATTGAGATCTTTAGTAATTAAGCAAGTGATAAAACAGATATAATGGAACTCTTAGTAGTCGGTCTAAAGCCACACGGTGACTTGCTTTTCTCATTCGACCCACCGCAATAGAGTTGGGCTAAATATAAAGATTTAAAAATCTTGGCAGCCTAGTCAAGCTTTTTTAAGTGTTTTGCTCGTGTTAAAGTACTATCTTGGTCACAAACTTAGCCTGTCGTAGGCGGCTATCATAAAACGGTTAGACATAATAGATAATCTGCAAAGAACACTTATCGATCTTAATATTTCCAGAATTTACTGATCGATAAAATACCAAAATGTTTACCTCGATTAAATCAAAACCCATGGTAGTAGTTGAGTCAACGTTGCCCTGTATAGTTATATACAAAAAAAGGTAGTGTATTATCGAGAGAAAATGTGCTCTTGTGACCAGTTACCTATGCCCCTCCCTTGAAAAACTCTTAGCGAAAATCAAGCAAGACATAAGGCAACAACTACACATAGACCACACAAAAGATTGCTGTTTAAAGTAAAAGGAATTATTAATGATAAAAAATGGAAGATTACTATACCACTTAACCGCCTTAGAGAACTTGGCTTCAATTCTTCAGCATGGTTTGAAACCTAGATGTGATCTAAACAACGACGAGTTTAATGATGTGGCTGACGGTGAAATTTTAGATTCACGGGCGAATCATAGTTTAGATAATTTTGTTCCTTTCCACTTTTTTGCTAAAAACCCATTTGATTATAGTGTTCAACGTACTTATTCAGAGAAAGATTTTGTTTTAATTTCTGTTCAGAGGACTGTTGCCAGAGCAAATGGTTGGAAAATTGTTCCTACTCATCCCTTAGCTAAAGCGGGTTATCAAATTTTAGATTATGACGCTGGCTTTATAGAGATTGATTGGGAGTTGATGGAAGAACGGAACTATGATGATAAGGCATGCAAAGTTGTCTGTATGGCGGAGTGTTTGTCCCCTACTACTGTAAGTTCTGATTTGATTTTCTGTATTTATATTAAAGATACACGAGTTAAAGCAGTTGTAGATAAGCTGGTGAATTTACATAATGTTTGTTGTCATGTAGATATAAACCCTGCAATGTTTGTTGGTGAATAATTTGTATAACTATTGTCAAACCCTCAATCCACAAAAAGCTCTGATTTGGCGTATCGTGCATCGCAATAATATCCCGTGGATATTAGATAATGGTCTTTATTGTGGTAATAGCCATGTCCAGTCACCTAATTGGGAGGCCATAGGTAATTCGGAACTCATACAGAAACGCGCCACTCACCCAGTCCCCATATCACCATTTGGCTCTTTAAATGACTATGTGCCTTTCTATTTTACCCCGTTTTCCCCCATGTTGCTCAATATCAAGTCTGGACGGGGGGTTAAGCAGAGGGCTAACGAAGATATCGTTATATTGGTATCATCATTACACAAAGTTGAACAACTAAACTTAGATTTTGTCTATACGGACATGCATGCATATTATCAGTGGGCGAGTTTTTACTCGGATTTGAATCACTTGGGTGAAGTAGATTGGCCTATATTACAAACGCGGAATTTTGCCAGAGATCTCAACGACCCAGCCAAGTTTGAACGATATCAAGCAGAAGCATTGGTAAAGCAGCATTGTCCAATAAATGCTTTAGTAGGTATAGCTTGTTACAATACTCGAGTTGAACAAGAGTTAAAACATCATATTCAACAGCGCAATATGAATTTAGACGTAATTGTACGTCCAGGATGGTACTTCTAATGATCACTTATACGCAAGGTAATTTACTCGAAGCACAAGTAGAGGCACTCGTTAACACTGTAAATACAGTTGGAGTTATGGGGAAAGGTATTGCACTAATGTTCAAAGAGCGCTTTCCCAAAAACATGGCTGAATATGCTAGTGCTTGCAAAGCTAAGCAGGTAAATACAGGTAAAATGTTTGTTACTGAAACTAGTGAGTTGATGGGTCCTAAGTGGATTGTTAATTTTCCTACTAAGCAGCATTGGCGTGCAAAATCTAAAATGGAGTGGATCCAAGAGGGCTTAATCGATCTTCGATATTTCTTAGAAAACAACAATGTCCGATCAATAGCTATTCCGCCACTTGGTGCGGGACAGGGTGGACTAGCCTGGCCAGATGTAAAAATGGAGATCGAAAAGGCTTTATCAGACATTAAAACCACAAATATTATTGTGTTTGAGCCTACCAGTAAATATCAAAACGTGGCCAAGGCATCAGGTGTTAAGAAACTTACTCCAGCGCGAGCATTAGTTGCAGAATTAGTGAGGCGCTATTGGATTTTGGGTATGGAATGTAGTTTGTTGGAGATTCAAAAACTCGCTTGGTTTTTACAAAGAACAATCGAAAAAAGAGGGTTAAAAAACGAATTAAAACTGAAATTTGAAGCAAATTATTATGGACCATATGCCAATAATCTAGACCATTTACTAAATGCTCTAGATGGTAGTTATTTGAAATCTGATAAACGAATTCCTGATTGCGACCCGTTGGATGTGATTTGGTTTAATGAATCAGAAAAGCAAAAAATTTCAACGTACTTGAATACAGAAGCCAAAGAATATTTACCCGCACTCGAGGGCGCAACTCAAGTAATCAGCGGTTTCGAATCCCCTTTTGGTTTAGAGCTTCTATCTACAGTAGATTGGTTAGTTACTAACCAAGGCTGTGAAAGGACTGTTGAATCTATTAAAGAAGGTATAGCTAATTGGCCTGCTGGAGCTAAATGGGCGCAAAGAAAATTTAACTTATTTAGCAATAAAGATATTGAATTTGCTTTAACTAATTTGGAAATTCTAGCCTAAAAGATGTTTCAAGAGAATTAATATAAAGTTAGTTTATGAGCGATGACGGTCTAACAAAAATACAATACACAAATCTGAGCCGTTTAGCTTTCTAAGAGATAACTAAACTATAGTAATTTATAGCATTTTTCATACTGTAGTGGCCACATTCTTACGCTGTTTGACGTTTTTAATTATTTCCGCTTTAACGTATCTTTACTTTGACAGCTCAACTGCTTCCAACCTCTTGGAGGTTTAATCTTTGTCATGATGTCATTTTAAGGGAAGGTCACTACTAACCAAATGAAAAGTCTCTTTTTATCTTGTGAAAAGGGACTCTCGCCCCTTTTCACAGACTTAATTTTAAACGTGAAAAACCAACCTACTCCTCAACATAGCTCTCAATGCTAGGGCAAGAACAGATCAAATTACGATCGCCATAAACGTCATCAATACGGTTAACTGTTGGCCAGAACTTGTTTCTGTGTACTTCTGGCGCTGGGTACGCCGCTAGCATGCGGTCGTAGCTGCGGTTCCAGTCGCTGTCACAGATGTCAGCTAGTGTGTGCGGTGCATTGTGTAGCGGGTTGTCAGTGGCATCCCACTCGCCGCTTTCTACTTTCGCAATTTCTTGGCGAATGCTAACCATTGCATTAATGAAACGGTCTAGTTCGTACTTCGCTTCCGACTCGGTGGGCTCAATCATAAGCGTACCTGCTACTGGGAAGCTCATGGTCGGCGCATGGAAACCGTAGTCGTTTAGGCGCTTAGCAATGTCTAACTCGGTAACACCACTTGCTTCTTTAAGCGGGCGAAGGTCAATAATACACTCGTGCGCTACGCGGCCATTGTTGCCTTTGTAAAGCACTGGGAAGTGCCCTTCTAGCTTCTTAGCCACATAGTTAGCGTTAAGAATAGCGACTTCGGTTGCACGGCGAAGGCCAGCGCTACCCATCATTTTGATGTACATGTAGCTAATAGGCAGAATTGATGCACTGCCCCATGGCGCGGCCGATACTGCACCACAGTCTTTGCCTGCTGTTTCTACGTTAACAACCGTGTGGTTTGGGAGGAAAGGCGCAAGGTGCGACTTAACACCAATTGGTCCCATACCTGGGCCACCGCCACCGTGTGGAATACAGAAGGTTTTGTGTAGGTTAAGGTGCGACACATCTGAACCAATGAAGCCAGGCGACGTAATGCCCACCTGCGCGTTCATGTTCGCGCCGTCCATATAAACCTGACCGCCGTATTGGTGAACAATGTCACAAATCTCGCGCACGGTTTCTTCATATACACCGTGGGTAGACGGATACGTGATCATGGCGCACGATAGGTTATCGCCCACTTCTTCCGCTTTCTTGCGAAGGTCGTTAAGGTCTACGTTACCTTTGCTATCACACGCAACTACTACCACTTTAAGGCTAACCATTTGTGCAGACGCTGGGTTAGTACCGTGGGCAGAGCTTGGAATTAAGCACACGTTTCTGTGACCTTCGCCACGGCTTTCATGGTAACGCTGAATAGCCAATAGGCCTGCGTATTCACCTTGCGCACCTGAGTTAGGCTGCATTGAAAGCGCGTCGTAACCTGTTACGTTAATTAACCACTCGCTTAGCTCGGCAATCATTTCTTGATAGCCCGCAGCTTGGTCTAGTGGTGCAAACGGGTGAAGCTGACCGAATTCAGCCCATGTTACAGGGATCATTTCAGCCGTTGCGTTTAGCTTCATGGTACACGAGCCCAATGAAATCATTGAGTGGTTAAGCGCCAAGTCTTTGTTTTCAAGGCTCTTGATGTAACGAAGCATCTCTGTTTCAGAGTGATACTTGTTGAACACTTCGTGGGTTAGGAAGTCGCTAGTACGTACTAAACCTTCTGGAATAGATTTCACGTCTTGCGTGGTTACTTCTGCATCCAGACCTTCAACAGTAAGGCCGTGGTCTTCACCAAGCAGTACGTCGAATAACGCAACAATGTCTTCACGTGTGGTGGTTTCGTCTAGCGACACACCTACCGCACCTTCAAGGTCTGCGCGCAGGTTCATGCCTTTTGCATAGGCTTTTGCTAGTACGTCTTCTTTGTTGCTTACCATTACGGTTAGCGTGTCGAAGTACGTGCTGTGCTTAAGGGCTACACCTTTCTGGTTTAAACCAGTAGCAAGAATGTCGGCGAAGCGGTGAATGCGTTCAGCAATGGTTTTAAGGCCTTGTGGGCCGTGGTATACCGCGTAGAAGCTTGCCATGTTGGCTAGCAGCACCTGCGCTGTACAAATGTTCGAGTTCGCTTTTTCGCGGCGAATGTGTTGTTCACGAGTTTGTAGCGCCATACGAAGTGCTGGGCGACCACGAGTGTCTTTACTTACACCAATAATACGGCCAGGTAGTGAACGCTTGTAGCTGTCGCGTGTAGCAAAGAATGCCGCGTGTGGGCCACCATAACCCATAGGTACACCAAAGCGCTGTGCACTACCAAGTGCCACGTCTGCACCTAGCTCGCCAGGCGACTTAAGCATTACTAAGCTCATAAGGTCAGCGGCTACTGCCACAATCCCTTTTTTCGCTTGTACCGCAGCAATGATGTCGCTGATGTCTTTTACTTCGCCTGTAGAAGTTGGATATTGAAGTAGCGCACCGAATACGTCGTGTTCTGCAGCTTCTTCTGCCGCACCTTTGATGATTTCAAAGCCAAACATTTCAGCGCGAGTTTCAACCACGTCAACCGTTTGCGGGTGAACGTCGTTAGCAATAAAGAACGCATTCGCTTTTTTGTTCTTAGACACACGCTTAGCAAGGCCCATGGCTTCTGCTGCCGCTGTACCTTCATCAAGTAATGACGCCGATGCTAGCTCTAGGCCAGTTAGGTCAATGGTCACTTGTTGGAAGTTAAGAATGGCTTCCAAACGACCTTGGGCAATTTCTGGCTGGTAAGGCGTGTACGCTGTGTACCAACCTGGATTTTCTAGCACGTTGCGAAGAATAACGTTTGGTACGTGGGTATCGTAGTAACCCATACCAATGAAAGAACGGTTAATTTTGTTCTTTTGCGCAACGGCTTTAAGTTCACTTAATGCTTCAACTTCTGTCGCCCCTTCACCACATTTTAGTGGCTCTGGTAGCGCAATACCTGCCGGTACAGTTTGCTCAATTAAATCGTCTAGTGAGCTTGCACCAATAGCAGACAGCATTTCTTCAATTTCGCCTTTACCCGGGCCAATGTGACGGCGGATAAATGTATCTTTTTGCTCTAGTTGAGCCAATGTAGGGGAAGTATTCGACATAACGTTGTTAAGCACTCGTAATGGTTGCCGCAAGGGCGCGTTAAATCTTTAAGTTAAAAAGGGGCTGAATTATCTTCATGCCCCTTTTCAAATTATGGTTCTTTTAAAACTGCGTAACGAATTACTCTTCGTCGATGCTGTTTTCGTAGCCTTCAGCGTCTAGTAGACCTTCTACTTCTGCCGCATCGTCAGCTTTAATTTTGAATAGCCAACCGTCGCCGTATGGGTCAGAGTTAACTAGTTCTGGTGAATCTTCTAGGTCTTCGTTAATCGCTACAATTTCACCTGAAATTGGCGCGTAAACGTCAGACGCTGCTTTTACCGATTCAGCAACACATACGTCGTCGCCAGTGCTTACTGCGTCGCCAACATCTGGCAAATCAACGAAAACCATGTCGCCAAGTAAGCCTTGTGCGTGCTCAGAAATACCTACAGTGAAAACACCGTCACCTTCAGGGCGAACCCATTCGTGCGTAGCGGCATAGCGTAAATCAGTTGGGATGTTGCTCATAATCGTTCCTGTTATTCTCTGTTAACTTTCGGGGCCTAGAAGCTTTTGGCCTTACAAAACACTTTTTCCATTGCGAACAAAGGAGGGCTTAACCACTTTTACTGTAACCCACTTTTTGCGCATTTCCACTTCTACTGTTTCACCAACATCACTTGGTACTCGTGCCATCGCAATTGAGTGACCTAAAGTTGGAGAGAACGTACCTGAAGTGATAACGCCTTCGCCGCTTTCTGTTTTCACTTTAAGACCGTGACGCAGCACGCCTTTTTCAGTCATCACCAAGCCTACTAGCTTGTCGGTACCCGCTTCGCGCTGCGCTTCTAGTGCTTTACGCCCTACGAAGTCACGATCAGCCGGTTCCCATGTAATTGTCCAGCCCATGTTAGCCGCTAGTGGCGATACGGTTTCATCCATATCTTGGCCGTACAGGTTCATGCCTGCTTCTAGGCGAAGGGTGTCGCGAGCACCCAGGCCGCATGGCTTAACACCCGCGTCTAGTAGTGCTTGCCAGAAGCTTTCCGCTTGCTCCGCTGGCACCATAATTTCATAGCCTGCTTCACCGGTGTAACCTGTGGTAGCAATAAATAAGTCTTCTGCTTGTACACCAAAGAATGGCTTCATGCCCGCTACTGCTTCTTTTTGCGCTGCGCTGAACAGGTTAGCGGCTTTTTCTTTTGCGTTAGGGCCTTGTACGGCAATCATGGCAAATTCAGGGCGCTCGGTGATGGTTACGTCAAAGCCTTCCGCTTTGCTCATTAACCAGTTCATGTCTTTTTCGCGCGTTGCTGAGTTAACTACTAGGCGATAGTTAGTTTCGTCGAAGTGATAAACGATAAGGTCGTCTACAACACCGCCTTCTTCGTTAAGCATGCCGCTGTATAGCGCTTTGCCTTTGTCTTTTAATTTTGCCACGTCGTTGGCTAAAAGGTACTGAAGATACGCTTTGGCTTGCGCGCCTTTTACGTCAACAATGGTCATGTGAGACACATCAAACATACCGGCGTCTTGACGCACAGCGTGATGCTCTTCAATTTGTGAACCATAGTTAATTGGCATATCCCAGCCGAAGAAATCGACCATTTTCGCACCGGCTTCTAGGTGCTTTGCGTGTAGGGCGGTGGTACTAGACATTCCACTTACTCTTTTTAATTTGAAAGGTAGAAAACGAAATTGAGTATAGTGAGCTAACGTTTATGCAACAAATTGGAAATTTTTATCAATACATTTAAAAAGCAAATGTATTAAACACTGAACATCAGAAATACAAATATTCAGTATAAGTTAAGAGTTGGTGAAGACTCGTCAAACTACGCAACTACTTGCCCTTTCTAATGTGGCAGCACCGACTTTAATGCGACAGCACCAGTTTTAATGCAGCAGCGCAGACCAACAACAAGAAATGCGCTTAAAAGCGCATTTCTTTAAACAGTTGAACCGTGAGCCACACGGTAAAACACTGGCATTTACCAGCGTTGTTTTTTACAGCCCAATACGGCGTAGTAAGCAATAAAGCAGTAGCAAGGTAGCATGATCGCGTAGGCACTTTGACCACCAACTAGCTCACTAGCTGCGCCGTAAACCATGGGTAAAATAGCACCACCTGCAATACCCATGATAAGTAGTGCCGAACCTTGTGCAGTGTATTTACCTAAATTATTTAGCGCCAGCGGCCAAATTGCAGGCCACACCATGGCATTTGCCAAGCCAAGAAGCGCAATACACGTCACGCTGTTAGGTAAAAAAGGAAGCGATTGCACGCCCGTCCATCCCCACAGCACTTCAGAGATCCCAGTATCAGTGTTTGAGCTCATTAGAATGCATGTGGTGAAAACTACGCCAAACACCGCAGAGCTTAGTAGCGCCGTTTGCTGAGAAATAAATCGAGGAATACAAATAAGGCCTACTGCGTACCCGATAACCATAGCAATCATGGTAAATGACGTAAGCGTGGTCGCGTTTTCTACGCCAATTGAAGAGCCATACAACCCAATGGTGTCGCCAGCAATAACTTCTACCCCAACGTAGAAAAACAGGCTTATTGCGCCCAATACTAAGTGTGGGAAATGCAGGATCTTTTTATCTTTATTTGAGGAAAGCGATGCTTCCACAGTTTCACCTTCAGCTTGCTCATCATTAATGGTCGGCAATGCAAGGCGCATAAATACCAGAGCCAGTACGCCCAATGCGATTGCCATTGCAACGTAAGGCTGAATAAGTGAGACAGACATATCATTAATTAGCGTGGCTTTTACGTCTTGTGGCATGGCGTTTAACGACTCTTGGTTTACGTCAGGCAAACCACTTAACACTAGACTAGTAAAAACAATAGGAGCCAGCACGCCAGCCGCTTTGTTAAGAAGGCCCATAAAGGCAATGCGAGCGGCAGCGCTTTCTTCGTTACCTAGGCGAACAATGAACGGGTTTGATGCTGTTTGAAGTATGGTCAAACCGCTACCTACCACAAATTGTGCCAGCAAAAACACGGGGAACATGGCGCTAAGTGCGGCAGGTACAAACAACAAACATCCCACGGCGATAATGCTAAGCCCTAGGCTCATGCCCTTCTGGTAGCCTGTTTTTTCGAGGATCTTTGCCATAGGTAGCGCCATGACGACATAAGCGATGTAAAAACAAAAGGCGATAAGCAACGCTTGCATTTCTGTTAGCTCGCACACCATTTGCAAAAACGGAATTAATGCCCCGTTTAACCATGTAATGAAGCCGAAAATGAAAAACAGTAAACCGATACTTAGAATAGGTACAAAGCGCCCCATTCCTGTTGCGTTGGGTACTTGCGACTGAGCTTGTGTTGTCATAGCAAAGATCTCTTATTTATTATTATGTTGTTAGTTAGCGCAAAGGCGTTTACTTCCGTTCTGCCACACTTCTAACAGAGTATTGTCGTTGTTTATCACTAAAAAGTTAGCGCGCTTTCCTACCTCTATTTCACCTACCCTATCATGTATTTTGGTGAAGCGTGCTGGCGTTGCGCTTGCCATGGTACTGGCATGTTCTAATGCGATATTGATGTCGTTAATGCTATTCGTTACTGCGCCGTGCATATCTAAACAGCTACCGGCTAACGTGCCATCGGGCGTGGTTAATTTGTTACCTTGGCGCGTGATATAAGTATCGAAGAACGCGATGGTATCGTCGCTTGCGCCCACGTGGGCCATGGCGTCAGTCACTAGCATTAGCTGATGCGGCCCTTTCACCTTATAAGCCAGCTCTACGGCTTTGGGGTGAATGTGATGATGGTCCACAATTATTCCGCACACGCTGTTGTTAAGTAGCGCCGCCCCCACCATTCCAGGCTCTCTAGAAGTCAGTGGCGACATGGCGTTATAAAGGTGGGTAAAGCCTGATGCCCCAGCGTCTAATGCATTCTGCACGGTTTCAAACGGTGCGTTTGAGTGCCCTAATGCAACAATAACTCCTTGCCCCACCAAATCGCGGATGATATCGCAAGGCACGTTTTCAGGCGCAACGGTGATAAGAACTTGCCCAATATCTCTTCGGGTATAGGTTGCCAGTTCACGGTCTGAAAGTGCGCGAATATAGCATGGCAAGTGCACACCTTTTTTCTCAACAGAAAGGTGCGGCCCTTCAAAATGAACCCCCTCAACGCTGGGATGCGCCTGTGATATGGCCTCGCTTACCGCGTCAACCGCTTGCTCAATGGTGTCTATATCATCGGTAATGAGCGTTGGGAACAATGTGGTGGTGCCGTATTTCAGATGTGCCTCGGCCATCACGTTTATGCTTTCAAGCGTGGGAGCATGATTAAACATCGCGCCCCCACC
>NZ_JAFLMX010000272.1:0-27742 GCF_017849675.1 Alteromonas sp. AO-Serp | reverse complement strand
CCGGCAGTCGGCACCATTTTTCTTTTTTCCTATGCCAATCTTACGTACACTTGCTTACGAGTATTCATTCGGAGCAGACTGTATGTCATTTTTTTCCAAATCACTTAAACCGTTAGTTATCGTAACTGGCTTATTTTCTTTGAGCTTGTCTGGGACTATTTACGCTCATGGCAATGACCATGAAAATCATCACTTGCCGAAAGAGCAGCACAAGCACGCCAGTAAGCAATCAGATGTAATGGTTATGGATGGTTATGCCAGAGCAACATTTGCTTTGGCAAAAACCGGCGCAGTGTACTTTACTTTGCATAATCATAGTGACAGCGATAAAACACTGACGTCTGTTTCAGTATCAAGCGATGTAGCAAGTGAAGCGCAAATCCACACAACGGTGATGGAGGAAGACGTGATGAAAATGCGTGAGCTAACTGACGGCGTTATAATAAAAGCGGGCGAAATGGTCTCTTTTGAATCAGGCGGCCGTCATATCATGTTGATGGGGCTGACCAAAGGATTAGAAGAGGGCAGCGAAGTAGCACTAACCCTCACATTTAGCGATGGGAGTGAACTACCGGTTTTGCTACCTGTTAAAAAAGAAGCGGGCGAAAGCCACCATCACCACCATTAATAGAGTGGCTGAGGCAGAATGTATAAAGTCATCGATTAATGCGATGAATGCAATCAACTAAACCGTTAATCTAAATCAAAATTTCTGTAGTACTATTAACTTATATTATTTAAACCAAGATTTTTCAGCGCCGATGAATGGACTGAAGGTAAATCTAAAAAGGGTTGTAACGTTAAGGAGTGTGACATGAGCAAGATTGATATTGGTATTTCTGAGAGCGATCGTAACGCAGTAGCAGAAGGCCTTAAAAAGCTATTGGCCGACTCTTACACTTTGTATCTTCAAACGCATAATTTTCACTGGAACGTAGAAGGTCCGCAGTTCCGTGAATTGCACCTAATGTTTGAAGAGCATTACACAGAGCTTGCCGAAGCGGTAGACGAAATTGCAGAGCGTATTCGTACTCTAGGTGTTGCTGCACCGGGCACATATAAGTCGTTCGCCGAGCTTAGTTCAATTGAAGAAGTGGAAGGTGTACCTGAAGCGACGGAAATGGTGAGATTGTTAACTCACGGTCATGAGCAAGTTGTGAAAACCTGCCGTGAATCGTTAAAGCTAGCGCAAGACGCAGACGATGAGTCATCTGCAGCGTTAATTGGCGATCGTATGCGCGTTCATGAAAAAACTGCGTGGATGCTTCGTGCAACATTACCGAAGTAAATCGCTATATAAGTGCGGTGACAGTGATTTAACATAGGCTTAATCGGCCAGTCACCTTTATCGCATAAGCAAGTAAAATTATCACAAAGGGTACAGCAGCGCTGTGCCCTTTTTTGTATACTGCCTTCCACTAAGAATAATAGAAGAAGCCTGTGTGAACGCGCACACGGCTTTTTAAAATGAGGCTCCTAGCGATGAAACCATCAACTATTTTAGCTGTACCAATCAAACCTGTGAGCGCGCTAGCGCAGTCACTTACTTGTGTATTGGCGCTTACGATCAGCCAATCCGCTTTAGCTCACGGAGATCATAAACATGGCGAAGCGCATGAAATCACCGACAGCGATATTACCGTAACCACGCTCGCTGAAGGGCTTGTTCATCCTTGGGGAATGGCATTTTTGCCAAATGGCGATCTGCTAGTTACGGAACGTGAAGGTGGCATTCAGCGTTTATCAAAAGACGGTAAGTTGTCAGGACGTCTAGGTAATGTGCCTAAGGTGGTTGCGCAAAACCAAGGTGGTATGTTGGACATCGCTATCGACCCGGATTTTGCCAGCAACAACACTATCTACTTCTGTTACAGCAAAGCGAGTGAGGTTGAGGGCAAGCCGGGCAGCAGTAGCAGTGTTGCAAAGGCTAAGCTTACCGACTCAGGCCTTGAAAATGTTGACGTTATCTTTAGTGCCGACTCAATTGTGGATAACGGCTTTCACTTTGGCTGTCGTTTAGCGTTCGATGCTAAAAAGCACTTGTACATCACCATGGGCGACCGCTACAAGTACATGAAAGAAGCGCAGAACACCGATAACCACTTCGGTAAAATTGTACGTATAAACCGTGACGGCAGCGCAGTAGAAGATAACCCATTTACAGACGGCAAAGCCCCTGAAATATTCAGCTATGGTCACCGCAACGTGCAAGGCGTTACTATTCATCCTGAAACTGGTGCGGTATGGGCGATGGAGCATGGCCCGAAAGGTGGTGATGAAATCAATATCCTTGAACGCGGTGCAAACTACGGTTGGCCTGTGATTACCTATGGCGTTGACTATAGTGGCGACATTATCAGCGACAAAACCCATATGGATGGTATGAAGCAGCCATGGGTGTATTGGGACCCGTCTATTGCGCCAAGCGGCCTAACCTTCTACCAAGGTGAAATGTTCAAAGAATGGAACGGGGATGTACTGGTGGGGTCGTTGAAGTTTACTCACCTTCGTCGCATAAAAGTAGAAGATGGAAAGCCCGGAGAGCAGTTTGAATATGTTCGAGACAATCACGCCCGTATTCGCGACGTTGAAGTTGGCCCAGAAGGTGCCATTTACTTACTGACCGATGCACCGAACGGCAAAGTATTAAAGCTAACCAAATAGCATAATACCAGTCCGCATAGATAAGTGCTCACTCAGGGGGCGTTGGCAAGCTTCATAGCGAAGCGTGGGAATGCAGGAATGGCTGTTCCCTTTCAAATTCTGGTATAAGACGTAGAATGAGAAAAGGCGCCGCTTCATTGCTATTGTAAAATGAAGTAAGCGCCTTTTTTATTTATAAGGACATCGGGTCTCGTATTGACTTATTCGCCGTCGCTATTCTTCTTGTAGCGTTCAAACCACGCCACAATATTCCCTACTTTCTGTATTAAGCGAGAAGGGCGGCTTGCAATGCCGTGTGAAGCCCCTGGAATTCGCACCATTGCAGCATCGACACCTTGTAACTTCAACGCTTGATAATACTGCTCTGTCTCGCTAATTGGCGTACGGTGATCGGCTTCACCGGTTAGCAGCATAGTGGGTGTTACTACGTTGCCCACTAAGCTCAAAGGGCTACGCTGCCAGAGTTTATCCGCAATAGTCCACGGCATATCTGCCATCCAGTAGTTGCTAAAGTACGGGTATGCGTCGGCAGTCAATGAAAAGCTCATCCAGTTAATAACCGGCTTCGCCACAACAGCTGCACTAAAGCGGTCTGTTTTACCAATGGACCATGCGGTAAGGGTTCCGCCGCCTGAGCCGCCAGTAATAAACAGATTCTCTGAATCTATATAGCCTTGCTTAACAACCGCGTCTACCACATCCATTAGGTCGTTATAATCTTCTGATGGGTAGTTATGGTGGATCAAATTACCAAAGTCTTCACCGTAAGAGCTACTGCCCCTTGGGTTGGACCATACAACCACATAACCTTGCGCGGCCATTAGCTGAATTTCCATGGCAAAGTGAGGGCCGTAGGCTGCATGTGGGCCGCCGTGAATTTCTAATATAAGCGGGTATTTTTTGCTGCTATCAAATCCAGGGGGCAATGCAATCCATGCGTCGATAGGCAGCTCGTCCACACTTGATACTACGGAAAGGTCTTGTACTTCTGCCAGCGTTTTATGACCAAGTGCATCGCTGTTTAAATCGGTGAGTTGCGTATCGTCTTTGCCTTTTCTATAAAGCGCCAGGTCGCCAGGCACAGTGCGGCTTGCCGTGGTGTAAACAATGTCGCCTTTATCACTATCTGCGAAGTCGCCCGACGTGTAAGGGCGTCCAAAAGCTTGTCCACCTATGCTAACGTCGATAGGTTTCACATCGCCTTTCAGGTTCACTGCAGAAAGTTTCGTTTCGCCGTGATCAAGGTAAGAAAAGATTAATCCTCGGCTGTCTTTGCGCCACTCAAATTTGCCTAAGCTTCTATCTAGTGACGTAGTTAAACGGCTGATGTCACCACTTTCAAGCTCAAGTACCACAAGGTCGCCATTCTGATAAGAAAGCTTTCTGTCGTTGAGCTGAGTAAATGCAAGGTATTTTCCGTCGGGACTCAAGGTTGGTCTACCTTCAGGCCCTTCGATATCGGTAACTTGTTCAACTGCCGCTGTGTTCACATTCACTTTATAGATGTCGCTAAACAAAGGGTGCAGCGCGTAGTCTTCTCGTTGTGGTGTGGCGAAATAAATCCAGTCATTCTCTTTAGAGAAAGAAAGGGTGCCGCCGCTAGGGAATTTTCCAGTTGTTAACTGACGCGGCGTACCGCCTTCAACAGGCAGAACAAATATTTGGTCAAAGCCTTCACGCAAGTAGCCTCTTCCGTCACCTCTATACTGCACCGCATCAATATAGGTGCCTTGGTCAGCCCACTTTGCTCCTTTAGGCTTGCTCGGCATGCCGGTAAACAATGGCTTTTGCTTTTCTTCGGTAAACTGGGTGAAGGCTAAGGTTTTGCTGTCATGAGACCAGGTTAACTGACGAGGTGCTTCGCCGGTGTTGGTCAAGCGCACAGACTGCATGGTATCTAAGTAATAGAGATGGATTTGTGCGCGGCCGTTGACCGATTTTGTATATGCCACCATTTTACCGTTGGGCGATAAGGTAGCCTGTGACAAGTTTTCATCTACACCAATAAACGGGCGATGCTCACCGGATTTAATATTTACTTGCCAAAGTCGGCTTTGTCTTCCGTCAGTCATGACATCCATGCTCTGACGAGAATAAATTACCGTATCCTTATTAAGAAACTGTGGGTTGGCCACAAATTCTAAGTTAAAGGTGTCATCGTATGTCAGCGCATTTAAGCTAGTCGAATCAGAGGCAGATTCCTGCAATGCATTGGCCTGACTTATACCTAAAACCAATAGTGATAATGCAGTCGAGGTAACACATAAGCCTTTTCGTACTGGTCGAAAGGCGAAACGAGACGCAAACATAGTTGTTCCTTTTGTTATTGTTTTTGCGCTGAGCGCGATAGGTAGAATGTTCGCCGTCGTGTGCTTAGCGTAAATCCTAACGCAAATGTAGCAACCTGCGAACGTTGTCTCTAACCATATCGCTTTCGTTTCTTTTATGTAAAGAGCGTGCGGTGAAGAGGCTGGATTGTCCGTTAAAATTACATATCCAACATTAAGCGCAACGTTTAACAACGCAGGGCGCTAGCAATGGCAGTTGTCATTATTAATAGAGGGCTGGCCGTTCTTTAAGTCATTTGAGCTTTATTCGCCTTTAAGGCTAATTTTGCCCACAAGAATATCTTTAAACATGACCCAGTCGCCCATTAGGCTGTAAAGCGGGTGTTTAAATGTCGCAGGGCGATTTTTCTCAAAGAAGAAATGACCTACCCAAGCGAAACCGTAACCTACTAGCGGAATAAACCACAGTAGCGACCAGCTAGCCATAAATACTGCTAGTGCTATAACGCCGAGAACCAGCCACGAGCCGATGAAATGAAGCGTGCGGCATGTACTATCTCTATGTTCATTTAAATAAAACGGGTAAAACTCTTTGAATGACGCAAAATGCGTGTCAGCGCTTGTTTGTGTAGACATAAAACCCTCTCGGCCATAAGCATGTATTTTATAGAAGTAGAGTGACTTAGTAGCAGTAGTTTACACTACGTTAACATTCTATTCTGAAATAGATTGTCGTGAATACGACAAAAAGAGAATGAGTTTTTGCAAACATGCGTGTTCACTGGCGCAGATCCAACAAAGTGGCGAATTAAGAGGCGCTTCCTAGTGCAAGGCGCGGTGACTAAAGATAGCCTACCTTAACCTTGTAATTTCAGGCCGTCTGCCCCATATTCCTCTCAATACAAGAAATTAAAGGCCTGCGTTATGGAAAATCTCGTTGCGAATAGCCAAGCAACCATCGTAGATATTACGGTAGAAAACTTTCAACAAATCATCATTGAAGCGTCGCAAGATAAGCTGGTGCTAATTGATTTTTGGGCAGATTGGTGCGAGCCCTGTAAAGACCTTATGCCTATTTTGGAAAAGCTGGCGGGTGAATACAGCCAGCACTTGATCCTGGCTAAAGTAGACTGCGAAGCCCAGCAAGAAGTCGCTGCACAGTTTGGTATTAGAAGTCTACCAACGGTGATGGTGGTGCAAAATGGTCAGCCTGTTGACGGCTTTGCGGGTGTGCAACCTGAGCAGCAAATTCGCGAAATGCTCGCTAAATATTTGCCTAATCCTGAAGACGATCTACTTGCCACTGCTGGCAAAGCGATTCAGCAAGGTGATTATGCAGAGGCACTGCCCGCAGCTAAAGAAGCCCTAGCGCTTAACCCAGATAACGTAAACGCTAAATATATGCTTATTGATTGCTATATCGAGACCGGATCTATTGATACAGCCAAAGCGTTATTGGAAGAAATTAAGTTGGTTGATCAAGACTCTCGCTATAAGAGCTTAGCGGGAAAAATTGAATTGGCAGAACAAGCCGCCGACACTCCTGAAATTCGTCAGCTTCAAGCAGCGGTAGAAGCAAACCCAGACGACTTGCAGCTTAAAGTTGATTTAGCGGTACAGTTGCAGCAAGCGAACAAAGCACAAGATGCACTAGAGCTTCTTTATAGTGTGTTAAAGAAAAAACTTGGGTTTGGCGACGCCAGAAAGCTAATGATGGATATGGTGAATGCGCTTGCCGACGGCGACCCGTTGAAGTCGGAATACCGCCGAAAAGTTTACAGCTTATTGTACTAACAACGTCAGCATTTTAGCGGCTGTCGTAGGGGACAATGAGTCGAGTCTGACTTTGATAAATTGACTGCAGGAGGTTCGTGCTGGTACTTGCAGGTGAACGAGAACGCATGCTGACGGGTGTCACCGTGTGTATTTCTACTTCGATTGCTGTATTTATTTAGGCGAGAGAATAGGGGAGAACCCCTCTTTGTGCAGCCAATTAAGTGCTTCGAAATACTTTTGAAAATAATCGCGCTCGTAGTTAGCTGATTCAGCGTCACGGTGCTTAGATGGGTGGGTTCGTTCTAATTGGGCCCGCCTAACCATTCCGGTATCCAGCACGTAAGCTGAGCGTGTGAGCCCTCGCGAAATGTTCACCTTTATTGCTTCTGCCAAACGGGTTTGGCATTCAGGCGTAGAAAGCACCCAGCGGCGTCCGTCCATTAGGGCAGCCCAAGGCTTATTGTCGAACTTAGCGATAAGTTCATGCATTTCTTCTATAAAAAACTCTGTCGTTTTCAGGTTCCACGCCCCGGTTGCAAACACCTCAAGTACGTTACCTGAGACATCCAATGAATAATTTCCGTATTTAGGAAAACGCATAAAATACCTTTAATGTTTGTCTGCGTGGAACAGACGGAGCTTGCTAACTCGGCTAACAAAAACATCTTGCCTCTATAGGGTATAGCAGAGTTCTTAAAATTTGCTGTAGTTGTGTTTATATAAGAAATATCACTAAGCACGTCGATTTGGGCAAAACAATTTACACTTAATTTGTAAATAAATGTTTTGTTGCAGGCGCAGAATCATGCGAAAAAGGTAGAAATTTGATAGGGTTTACGCAGTTTTTATATTGGGCAATAGAGCATGGCATATCAGCATTTTTATACGGGTTTTCTTAATGCGAACAAAGGTAAACAGCATTATGCATGTCACAGCCACTACTTTTGGCCCGACTGCACGCGTGATGCAATGCTCAACTACTGGGATGACAGCGCTAAGTATGTTGACGAAAAGTGGGGATATTTCTTCCAAACTTTGGTGCCAGAGCTACAGCAGCGCATTAGCAACATACTGAACACTGGAGCACCACAGCAAATCGTTTTTGCGCCCAATACCCATGAGCTGCTTTATCGCGTAATGAGCTGCATCGATAGTACTGCGCCTTATAAAGTAGTGTCGACAGACAGCGAGTTTCACAGTTTTCAGCGCCAAGCGACTAGGATGCAAGAGCAGGGTGCGATAGAACTTATTACCGTACCTACTAAACCCTACGATACGTTTGCGTCGCGCTTTAAGGCTGCCATCGCCGAACACGATCCCGAGCTGGTTTTCTTTAGTCAGGTGTTTTTTAATTCCGGATACGTGGTGAACGATGTCACAGATATCGTAAATAGCGTAACTAACGACAATACCCTTATTGTGGTTGATGGCTATCACGGGTTTATGGCAAAGCCTACCGATATAGCGGACATTGCCCACCGAGCCTTTTATCTTGCCGGTAGTTACAAATATGCTCAGGCAGGAGAGGGGGCATGTTTTGCGCATGTACCCGTGGGCTGTGAGCTAAGACCTGCTTACACAGGCTGGTTTGCAGAATTTGGTGAGCTAGATAAGCCTCGCAAGGTTGGCGGCAAAGACAGCGTTCAATATAGCCTAGATGGAATGCGCTTTGCCGGTGCGACGATGGATTTTACCGCGCTCTACAGATTAAGAGCCGTGCTTCGTATGTTCGACGACAATGGCATTGATGTCGCTACAGTTAACGAATACGTAATGGGCATGCAGCGCACATTTCTAGAGAAACTTGCTACCTGCAACCATCCCTTGCTAAACGAAAAACATCTAGCAGTAAGTGATGAAGCAAACCGAGGGCATTTCCTTACCTTTGAATTAGATAGTGCCGATGAAACAAAAGTCCTTGCTTCAGCGCTTAAAGAGCACCATATCCTTACCGATTTTAGAGGAAACCGCTTACGATTTGGTTTTGGTCTGTACCACACCCCTGAGTACATTGATTTAACCGCACTGAATCAGAAAGCGTAAGTCGTTGCTTTAAACATACGTAAATATTAACGTCACACTTATTTAAGGATAGTTTTATGGAGTGGCTACTACCCGCTTTAGCGTTGGTACTTATTATAGAAGGAATAGGGCCGCTTCTTTTTCCTAATAAATGGCGCAATTATTTACTTCAGATAAGCCAACAGCCCAGCAATCAACTGCGTCAAATTGGTGGAACCCTTGTGATAATAGGCGCACTACTGCTGTTTTATTTCAGTTGAGTTAGCGCCCAGAACTAGGCATTAAGAGGCGTGAAGCGGTGTGAAAACGGACTTCACCAAACACTGGCACAAGTTTTACCATAATACATAGTACGAAAAGGAGTACGACTTTACCGTTGACTGAAAAGTGTGCTCTTAAACCTGTATTCAACATTCAGAGGTATATTTTCAGCCCTTTGAATACCTCATTAGCTTTTAAGCATCCAATGCCCGCGAATAATAGCAAAACGTTATATAAATGGGGCGTAGCGCAGACTGCGATAGACCGTCTGTTCAGCTTTTTTACCAGGTAATGTTTAGAAAGCTTTAAAAATTAGCGTCTTAGAATGTTTGTGCTGAAAAATAAGAAGCCAAGCCTTATTTCAAAAAGGCTCGAGCGGCAGTGGGTCATCTTTGTGATTTCAAAAATAAAAATAAAATAGTCGTATTTTTGTTCGAAAAAGAGATGATCCTTGCCCTAGAATTTTGTAGAATCCCCGCCTAATTTTCTTACACATATGATTCATGGCAAAGAACGTTGTGGTACTCGGCACTCAATGGGGTGACGAGGGTAAAGGCAAGGTCGTAGACCTACTCACTGATCGCGCAAAATATGTTGTTCGTTACCAAGGCGGACACAATGCAGGTCACACTCTAGTAATCGACGGTGAAAAAACCGTACTTCACTTAATCCCATCAGGCATCCTACGCGATAATGTTACCTGTATTATTGGTAACGGTGTTGTGCTAAGCCCTGACGCACTAATGAAAGAAATGACTATGCTTGAAGAGCGTGGCGTTCCAGTGCGCGAGCGATTAAAGATTAGTGAAGCTTGTCCGCTTATTCTTCCTTATCACATTGCACTAGACGTAGCGCGCGAAAAAGCCCGTGGCGCAAAAGCAATTGGTACAACCGGTCGTGGTATCGGTCCAGCGTATGAAGATAAAGTAGCCCGTCGTGGATTACGCGTTGGCGACTTGTTTAATGCAGAAGACTTCGCAGCAAAGCTGAAAGAAGTGCTAGACGTGCATAACTTCACGCTTACTCAGTACTATGGCGAAGAAGCAGTAGACTTTGACGAAACCTTAAAAGGTGCAATGGAAGTTGCTGACATTCTTAAAGCAATGGTTGTTGATGTAACTGACGAACTAGACAAAGCACACAATGCTGGCTTGCCTATTATGTTTGAAGGTGCACAAGGTACACTTCTAGACATCGATCACGGTACTTATCCTTATGTTACGTCGTCAAACACTACCGTGGGTGGTGTAGCAACGGGTGCTGGCTTTGGCCCACTTAAGCTAGATTACGTACTGGGTATTGTTAAAGCATACACTACGCGTGTAGGCTCAGGTCCTTTCCCTACTGAACTAGAATGTGAAGTAGGCCAACACTTAGGTGTTAAAGGTCACGAGTTTGGCGCGACCACAGGTCGTAAGCGCCGCACGGGTTGGTTCGATGCAGTTGCGATGAAACGCGCAGTACAAATCAACTCTATTACAGGTTTCTGCTTAACTAAGCTTGACGTACTAGACGGTCTTGAAAGCCTTCAAATTTGTGTAGGCTACAAAGATGCAGACGGTAACGTGAAAGACGTTCCACCTATGGCGGCTGACGGTTACGAAAAAGTGACGCCAGTTTATGAAGAAATGCCGGGTTGGACAGACAACACTTTTGGTGTAACTGAGTTTGAAGCGCTTCCACAAGCTGCAAAAAACTACATTAAGCGTCTTGAAGAGCTAACAGGTGTGCCGGTTGATATCGTTTCAACAGGCCCTGACAGAAACGAAACTATCGTTTTACGCAGCCCATACGACGCGTAATAGTTTCACATTAAATATGTTTAAAAGCCCAGTGTTCACTGGGCTTTTTTGTTTGTAATTTTTTGACCTTTTACTTTTATATAATCTTGTTATTGCTTCAACGTTAACTTTTTATACTTCTTAAGTGTAACGTCAGCCACTTGCACCTAAAATACGAGCTCATTAAACATTAATTAACAATTTAGTTGCGTTGTCTTCGAACATCCCTATTAATATAAGATAGTATCAGTTAATTATTGCGCTGCTTTGCCCGACAACAATCTTAAGACGAGCCATAGAATTGTTGCATTGGGTGTTATGCTATCGGAGCCTTCTTATGCCAAATAGACCTTCTCTTCACGCAGTGGAAACTGGCGTGTGTTTCGTTGACGTTGTTCACAAGCTTAACGACAGTTTCGATACAGGGAAAACCCAGTCCTTGGAGTGGCGTAAAAGCCAGTTAAAGGCATTAGAAACTTTACTGAAAGACAACCAGCACGACATTTTGCAGGCCCTTAAAAATGACCTGGGCAAATGTAAGACCGAAGCCATGGTAGCGGAACAAGGGTTTCTGCTTTCTGATATCAAGCATACGCTTAAGCATTTGGATAAATGGGCAAAGCCACGCAAAGTATCAACGCCCATGGTGGCATGGCCAGGTAAGAGCTTTCGCAAGCCTGAGCCGCTTGGCACTGTGCTTATTATCGGAGCGTGGAATTATCCGCTTCAGTTATTGCTTGCCCCTTATATCGCCGCTATTGCAGCGGGCAACTGTGCGGTATTGAAACCCTCTGAATTGGCTGAAGAAACCTCGTCGCTGGTGGCTAAGCTTATCCCCCAATATATGGATAATTCATGCGTTGCTGTAATAGAAGGCGGTAAAGATGAAGCGACGGCGCTACTTGCCTGCAAATGGGACCATATTTTTTACACCGGTGGTGAAGTGGTGGGCAAAATTGTCATGAGCGCCGCGGCCAAACATTTAACGCCAGTAACCCTTGAGCTTGGCGGTAAGAGTCCCTGTTTTGTTGATAAAAACACAAACCTTGCTGTCACCGCGCGCCGTTTAGTGTGGGGTAAATGGATGAATGCGGGCCAAACTTGTATTGCGCCTGACTATGTCATTGTTGAAAAGGGCTTTGAGCAAAAGCTTATTGGTGCGGTTAAAAAAGAGCTGAAAAAGCAATACGGCAAAGCACCTTTATCGTCACGAGATTACGGCAATATTGTTAATCATCGTCACTTAAAGCGTCTTGAAAGTTACCTTGAAAACGTCAATGTGGTGTATGGCGGCGAGCTAGATGAATCTCGTCCTGCAATGGCGCCTACCCTTGCACTGGAGCCATCGCTAGATAGCCCGCTAATGAAAGAAGAGATCTTCGGCCCTATTCTACCTATTATCACTGTTGACAACATGGAGGCGGGCATTAAGTTCGTGAACAGCAGGCCTAAGCCACTCGCACTTTATGCATTTAGTGATAAGGACGATGTGCTTGATAATATTATCAGCAAAACCAGTTCAGGCAGTGTGTGTACTAACGACACTATGCTGTTTATGACTAACCCTGAGTTGCCGTTTGGTGGCGTAGGAAATAGCGGCATGGGTAGCTATCATGGCCAAGCAGGTTTTGATACATTCAGCCATATTAAAACGGTAATGAAACGTTCATTCGCCCTCGACGTGTTCTTCCGTTATGCGCCGTTTTCTAAGTTTAAGCTGTCGTTGCTTAAGAAGTTTTTATAACAGGAGTTTCCATGGTTCAACCTTTTCATCTTGCCATTCCGGTCACTAATTTAACCGACGCAGAAGCGTTCTACGGTGAGTTGTTGGGTTGTGAAAAGGGCCGCAGTGATACCCAGTGGATAGATTGGAACTTCTTCGGCCATCAATTAGTGACCCATTGTGTAGAGGCTATGCCGTCGCCGCCTGCCTATAACGGGGTAGACGATCATGCTGTGCCGGTGCCGCACTTTGGCGTTGTGCTAACCATGGACGATTGGCAAGCACTGGCAAGTAAATTAGAGGCTGCCGATACCGAGTTTGTTATCGCACCTTACATTCGTTTTAAAGGTAAGCCGGGTGAACAAGCCACCATGTTTTTCAAAGACCCTTTCGGCAACGCGTTAGAGTTCAAAGCGTTCGCCGATATTTCTCAGCTTTTCGCTTCATAATAATGGGGGCAGTTGCTCTTTGCCGTACATCAAAGAGCTGTCTGATACTAGGCTAGCGCTTCTTCTTTTTTGGTTTGAAGCGCTTATATAAAAGCGCAACACCTGTAAGGGTGAACAAAAAGGCGCTGCCCGAAAAAGCAATTAACCACGGCGTGTTAAAGTTACTTCTGTCCTTGTAATCCATTATGTGCAACATCCACATAAAATCAAACAGCCGCCATGTGTCGGTACGTACGCGCAGAACACTGCCAGTGTTTGGGTCGATATAAAACCGCGAATTTAGGTCGTCATCGAAGTTTACCTGCCATAATGGCGCAGACAGGTTTTGCACTTCTTGAGGCAACACGCTTAATAGCCGGGTCTCACCAATATCGCCAGTACCTGCGTATTGCCCTTTTGCTGCATTACGAATAGCGCTTTCTTGCATGGTTTGCAAAGCTTCACCTGTTAATGCGCTGTAGCGATAGGCAATGTTGTCATCCACGACATGATAAACAGGAATAGCATCAAGCGTGTTTGGGTCAGCATGGTCTACTTCATTTATACGGTGAGTAAGTGAAAGTACGGCAGCGCTACTGTGGTGGCGCAAAATGTCTGAAGGGGTAACCGTAACGTTGTGCCACGACGTAGTGACGGCGTGTTTTAAGTGGTTGCCTCTTACTTCATCGATAGGTAACCACGCCATAACCAGACCACTTAAGAACCATAGACCAATTTGAATGAACAGTATGAAGCCCAGGTAGTTGTGCGCTTTGCGCATAAATTTCATCATCAGGTTTTTTGGTTTTATTATCAAAAGGCTATAACATCAGAAAACAATAACCGAGTAAACCGAAGAAGAGGGTGGTTTTGAATAAAGCATTAGTGCTGGTAGACGTACAAAATGTGTATTACACCTGCCGTCAGGCGTACAAACGCAACTTTAATTACAACCAGTTTTGGCTTGAACTTACCTACAACTTGGATATAGCCCATGCTTTCGCATACGCCATAGACAGGGGGGACAGCAAGCAGCGTGAATTTCAAAACATTCTTCGTGCTATTGGATTTGAAGTAAAGTTAAAGCCTTTCATTCAACGTGCTGACGGCTCGGCGAAAGGTGATTGGGATGTAGGTATAACAGTAGATGCACTTGAACACGCCGACGATGTTGATGAGATCATTTTGGTGTCGGGCGACGGCGATTTCGATATTCTTGTAAACGCCCTTAAAGCAAAAGGGAAAACCGTAACGGTGTACGGTGTTCCTGCATTAACGGCTGAAAGTATTCAAAAAGTGGCGTCTAAGTACGTGCCTATCGACGCCACGCTGTTGTTGTAGTTTTCAGCTTGTACTTTGTTCAAGGCTGAACTAATTACGCTGAGCTCTCAAAGCTACACTAGTGGAGCTCAGCTAATGTGGCTCAGCTAACAGCCCTGTGCTGATAAGGCTGTACTAATATGGTTGTACTAGGCTCTTACCTCGTCCGCTTTTTTCAGATGCGGCTTCTACACCCTCTTTAGTACGCTTAATTAAATGCACATCACCAAAGCGACGGTTATCTATGGTATAGCCCATTGCTTTAAGCTCATTTACCGTTGCCTCTGTAAACCCGTCGTGCATACGAATGGTGTCTTTGGGCAATAGCTGGTGATGAAAACGTGGTGAGTTCACGGCCTCTTCAGCGCTCATATCGTAAAGCAGGGCATTCAATAGCGACTGAGTTACTGACGAAATAATGGTAGTGCCGCCAGGAGAGCCTGTTACCAGTACCACTTGGTCGTCTTTAGTGACCAGCGTTGGCGTCATAGAAGACAGCATGCGCTTGTAAGGTTCAATAGCATTCGCCTCACCACCCACTGCGCCAAAGAAGTTAGGCACGCCAGGCTTAGCACTAAAATCGTCCATTTCATCATTCAACAAAAAGCCAGCGCCAGTCACAACAACACCGCTACCAAAAGTGAGGTTGATGGTCGTTGTATTGGCAACAGCGTTACCCCATCTGTCCATAATAGAGAAGTGTGTTGTATCTTCGCTTTCTTTTAAACCAGGCTTAACGCTTGGGGTATCAGAAATACTGGTAGGCTGAATATCTGCTGCGCGTTGAGTAATATAGTTAGCGTCAGTGAGCGCTTCTACCGGAACACTAACAAAATCAGGATCGCCCATGTATTCAGCGCGATCGGCAAACACGCGCTTACCAATTTCTGACATAACGTGAATGTATTCAGTACTGTTTTGCGCTGGCAAATCGTGCGTTGCGTCATAGGCTTCTAGCATGCCGATCCACTGGGCAACGGCAACACCACCAGAGCTTGGAGGAGGTGCGGTCACCAGCTCATAACCTTGCCAGTTTAGGTGAAGAGGTTTGCGCCACACTGCTTTGTAAGCCAGTAAGTCTTCATAGGTAATAAGGCCGCCGTTTTGCTGCATAAAATCAACAATATGCTTTGCTACATCGCCTTTATAAAAGCCATCCTTTCCCTGTTGCTGAATAGCTTTAAGCGTTTTCGCTAGCTCTGGCTGTTTGAAGGTAGTGCCTGCTTTAGCGTGTGCAAAATACTCGCTAAAGTTGTTATTGATAGAAGCTTCTTTGGTACGCTCAATATAGTGATCAATGTTATTGGCCAGCTTCTCGTGAACCACAAAACCTTGCTCGGCTAAATCAACGGCTGGTGCGAGTAGACGCTCCCAATCCAATGTGCCGTATTTTTTGTGCGCGGCCCACATACCAGCAACGGTACCAGGAATGCCAGACGCTTTAGCCCCAAACAAAGACTCGTACGGTTTTACGTCACCTTGCTCGTCAAGATACATATCGCGATGCGCATTTTCAGGTGCCATTTCACGGTAATCTAAAAAGTCGGTGCTATCTTCAAACTTTATTGTCATAAAGCCGCCACCGCCTACGTTGCCCGCCTCAGGTAGAGTAACAGCCAAGACAAACTGTGCCGTAATAGCAGCATCAATTGCGTTACCACCTTCTTGGAGTACCTGCATTGCAGCATCGGCACTGTAGCTGTCAGGCATGGCAACGGCCTGTTGGCTAAGCCCTACTGTATTGTTGCTAGCACTATCAACAGGGGGATTTGGCGCATGGGAACACGCTGCCACTACTGAAATAAATGCCACTATTACCGAGATAAACCCGATGTTAGCTATCCGCTTTTTCATTACAAACTCCTTGTTACAGACATTGCTAAACCTTTGCGATTAGCAACTGACTTCCAGCAAACTTTAATCAACGGCATTAACCAAGCATGACCAAGCTTGCTACAAAATAGGCAATAAGCGTAAGTGCGCCCGCAAATAGTGCGTAGGGAAACTGAGTTTTAACGTGCGTTAATACGTCAGTACCTGCTGCTAGCGAAGATACGGCAGTAGTGTCGGAAATAGGTGAACAGTGATCACCAAATATGCCGCCCCCCAAAATAGCGCCAATGACCAGTGAAGGGGGTAACCCTAAACTTTGAATCAGCGGCACACCAATAGGAATTAGGATGGCGAATGTGCCCCATGACGTGCCTGTGGTAAACGACATGATCGCTCCGGCAATAAATAGCATGGGAACAATAAGCACTAAAGGAAGATACTCTCCCACTATGCCCGCAACAAACACGCCTGTTCCAAGCACCTTAAGGCTATTGCCTAAGGTTAACGACAGTAACACTATGGTTACTAGAGGAAGTAGTTCACCCATCCCTTTAAAACCAATTTCTACCGCTTCCTTGTGGGTAAAACGTTTGTGGATTAAGAGCTGGCCATAGGCAATGGCAGTGGCTAAAGCAGTAGCGTAAAGTACAGATTTGCTCCCGCTGCCTTCAGACAATACCCCATTACCTGTCCAGAACATGAAGCCAACCATGCTTAATACCATTATTATTAGCGGTACCAACATAAAACGTGCCTTGGTGGCAGGTTCCGTAGTTTGGTTAACCTCTACATGCGTGAGTGCTTTTTCTTCCTCAGCCATGGGGCCGTGCACTTTGTCAGCGGAAATAGTGTAGGCCACAATAAGTAAGGTGAAGATAGCGTAAAAGTTAAAAAATACGCTGCCCCATAAAATTGAGGCTGACGAAGCTGGTAGCTCGTATGCATCGAGCAGGCTGAGTATAAATGCCCCCCAGCCGTTCAATAAAATCAAAATGCAAACGGGCGCGCTGGTGGAGTCGATGATGTAGGCTAAGCGCGCGCGGCTCATGCCGAAACGGTCAAACAGACCTCGGGCGAATATGCCGGCAGTGAGCACACTTAAGTTTGATTCTATGAATACAGCGATGCCAGTGAACATGGTCAAGCCGCCAACTTGTTTGCGACTCTTCGCTACCCCTTTGTTTACTAGAAAGTTGACCGTTGCCGTTACTCCGCCAGAGTCACGTATAAATGCGAGCAACGCGCCCACTAGTACAGAGAAAATAAGCACCCGTGTATTGCCCGGACTCGCGGCGGTATCAACCACGCGCTCTATGGCATTAATGGGCGCCATATAGCTGCTAGCGATATCAGCATTTACCAAAATTAACGCTTCCGCGCACAAAACAGCCAGCGCTAATGCGAGTATGACTTCTTTTTTCCAAAAGACGACGGCAATAGCCACAAGAGGGGGGATGACTGACATCCAATCCATACTTCTTTCCAAACTTAAATTTATGTGTGCCTAGGACTTGTTGAGCTTTGATAAGTTACTACGCTCTACTTGCCCTATAGGTATGTCTATTTGCGTAAGAGAATGTGTGATTGCAGTTCAAAGTTGGCGAACATGCTTCTCTCATTTATGCTAGCGTACCGTATTGTGCTTCGTGTTACCAAGGATTAGATAAACATTGTTATTCCAGCAAGTTATTTGTAAAAAACGTGCTTCATTGATGGGCCTTAGCGCTATCTTGTCAGGCATACTCATTTTATTAAGTGCTTCACTGTTTACTGCTAGCGCAACCGCTCAATCTGAAAGTGCTAACGCTTCGAATAATCCTAAGCCCAGCGCTGATGCCGAAACAATTCGCGCTGTAAAAAACATGCTCGGGCAAAAAATCATTTTGGATTTTCGCTATTTCTGTGAAGACAATACGCCGTCTTCGCGCTGCCGTACGCCCATGACCGTAATTCCACCGTCACTTTTAAATGTGCTTAGTACGCACAACATCGGCGGTGTTATTTTGTTTTCAGAGAACATTCAAAATACCGAGCAGTTAATTACGCTCAATTACACCATGCAGCAGCATATGGTAAAAGCAGGTCGTCAGCCGTTATTTATTGCTGTCGATCAAGAAGGGGGCAGAGTAGCAAGGTTGCCTTCAGACATGCTCTCGCCGTTTGCGGGTAACATGGCCATTGGCGCCACTTTTCATCAGCGAGGCAGCGCATTTGCGCAAAGTGTGGCATCTCATATTGGCCAAACGCTTTTACCGCTGGGAATAAACACCAATTTTGCGCCGTCGGTTGATGTAAATAGCGAGCCGAAGAACCCCGTTATTAACGTACGCAGCTTTTCGGAAAATCCAGAGCAGGTAGCCGCACTAGGGCAGACATTTGTCAGTGCTATGCAAAGTACAGGTGTAATGAGCGCTATCAAACATTTTCCAGGCCATGGTGATACCCATGTAGATAGCCACAGTGGCCTGCCGCAAGTAACGCATAGCAAAGCGCAAGCTATGGCGGGTGACATCCTTCCTTTTGCGAATATCATTAATAGTGCAACGCCTCCTGCAATGGTAATGAGTGCACACATTCAGTACCCGTCTTTAGACGATACGACAATTATTGATAAGCATGGTAAGTCACAAATAGTTCCTGCTACTTTGTCGAAGAAGATACTAAGCAATTTGCTTCGCAACCAATTAGGATATCAAGGCCTTATCGTTACTGACGCGTTAGACATGGCAGGTATTACTCAGTTTTTCTCCCATGAAGAAGCATTAGTCAGTGCTTTCAGCGCAGGTGCTGATATTGCGCTTATGCCGTTCACCATAAGAAACCAAGACGACATAAAAAAGTTCGCGTTACTTTTGGATAATGCAGCAAATCGAATGTCGGAAAGCGCTTTCTTGAAAGCGTCTCATAATCGTATTATTAAGGCAAAACAGCGCTTTGCTTTGCAAAGTTTTATTTCCAAGCCCATGTCATGGTGGCTCAATGAAGCGAAAGAAAATGCTTCAATGAATAACCCTAACAGTTTGAAAAACCGAGGAATTCAAATTGAGAAAGCGCTTTCTAAATCGTCAGTTTCTGTACTCTTCGGGAAGGATGAGTTGCCAATAACTTCAAATCGCTGGTTGGCGCTTATGCCAGACGCAGCAAGATGTTTAGCATTTGAAGCCGCGCTTACACGCGCACGTTCCAACTTCAACAATAAGACTCTGGAGTTTGCGTGTTTGCCGTTAACTGCGTTACCTAAAACCCAATTAGCAATGAATCTACTAAAACAAGCTGACGTGCTGGTGGTTGGTAATATTAGTCCGCTACATGCTAACTATGAATTAGGAGGAGTCGATTTACCTGAGCATGTGAAACGACGCGCAAGCGAGACTGAGGTGATGGCATTTAGCAAAAAAATAATGGTTGCTGCGAAAGCACAGAATAAAACCGTGGTCTTTGCTCCACTGCGCATGCCATATAAAGCGCATGACGTGAAAGAGCTAGCCGATGTTGCTATTGCTACATTTAGTTATGCAGTGAACATTACACAGCAAAGTGACAAAGAAAATCAGCACGTTACGAGCTATAGTCTTAATGCTTTGGTTGATGTAATACTTGGTAGCGCGCTCGCTGAGGGACGTTCACCTGTTTCGTTGAAATAGGTGGCCACGCGAAAGCAGAGACCAAGACCAAAGATATTGCCCATTTAAGTGCGAACAAAGAGCCATTTCAAAAGCCATTTCAAAAGGAAGTATCGTGAATACAACAAATACATCAGGTGCTACGCAAACTTCATTAGTCGATACGGTATTAAGTGCGTTGTTCCCTTTTGTTCCGCTTCTTGTCGCTATTGTATTGGTAATAAGTGCGCTCATCGCACTGCACTACCTTCTGCTAGCCAAGCAGAGCCATCTTACTAGTGAGCGGAAGTTACCTCGCCAAGTTGGAATGTTGGTACTTACTATCATTGGCGCTGTTGTAATTGCAATGACGCTCCCTGTAAGTGAGAGTACTAGAAATCAGGTTATTGCACTTATCGGCGTACTTATATCAGGTGTGATTGCCTTTTCTTCTACCACCATGGTAGGGAATTTGATGGCGGGGATCGTACTTCGTGTAAATCGTCCGTTTAAAGTGGGTGACTTTATCAAGGTAGAAGGCTACAGCGGTCGCGTTACCGAAATGGGCTTGCTCGATGTGGAAATTCAGACTGAGAGCAGAGAGCTTATTGCCTTTGCCAATACGCTGATGGTGAATTCGCCCGTTTCTGTGACCAGAGCGTCTGGCGCAATTGTTAGTGTGGATATCAGCTTAGGTTACGATATTCATCACAGCATTATTGAAAAGCACTTACTTGTTGCAGCTGAAAATGCTCAGCTGTTAGAGCCATTTGTACAAGTAGTTGGGTTAGGCGACTTTTCAGTAAGTTATCGCATTTCAGGTCTACTAACCGAAGTAAAGAGTTTGCTGAGCGCGCGTTCAAGACTTCACAAAGCCGTACTCGACGCTTTGCATAATGCCGATATTGAAATTGTTTCTCCTAGCTTTATGAATCAACGCCCCCAACCTGACGGCTTGAAAATGATAGCTAAATCGCCTGGACACACTAAACAAGAAGAAGCATCTCCTGAAGACGTTATTTTTGACAAAGCTGAAGAGGCCGAGCAAAAAGAAAAAAGTAAAGAAACGCTGATGCAGACGATCGCCGATATTGATGCAAAAATCGCTGAGAGTGACGGCGAAAACAGAGATGAGCTTAAACATCAAAAAGCCACCGCTGAAGCTCAGCTCGCAGCTTTGGTAAAAACAAAAAATGAAGAAGGTTAGTTTTTACTAACTTTTTTAGCTTCCATTAAATCTGGGGCTATGCGGGTGTGAGTATTTACTTACGCATTATGTGGTAAGTTTAGTATCGCTAACACTTCCTCCACATTTACCTTGATATGATACCTCAAATTCTCAAAGCTAAAGGTGCTTATCTGTCGATCAATCCGTGTCGTCGTAAAGCAAATAGGCCTTTCGTATTTCTCTAAATTTATTTAAATCTTTCTGCCAACTTTGGCGAATTTCTGTAGGCGTTTTGCCAGTCTGAATTTGAATTCGTAGTGCATCAGTGCCCGCTAATTTGTCGAAGAAATCTGGGCGAGTAAAGAAGGTTTCTTCAGAGGCATTACTGGCGCTGATCATCTTGTTATATTCAGAAAAACGAGAATAGGCATCTGTCAATGTAGCGATATCTAAGCCACTAATTGGTGAGCGCTTGTGAGTTGTTTGCTTAGAGTCAGAGCCTTCAAAGATCGTTGGATCAGCATAAGAAAAGACATGTGCACTTAGCAGAGTATTTTCATGTTTAGGGTGGGGCGCTGCGCTATTTGCATTTACCGGTATCTCGGTTTTACCAAATTCAACAAACGGGTGGCCAATAAGTTGGAAGGGAAAGTCAGTGCCGCGACCTATACTCACGTCGGTGCCCTCAAAAAAGCACAGCGTTGGGTAAAGGCGTATCGATAAATCGTTTGGCAGGTTAGGGCTAGGCGCTACGGGCAATGAATAATGTGCAGTGCGTTGATAATCCTGCACTGGGACAACGGTAAGCTTAGCGTTGTCATAACTGCTCACGTCAATATCTAACCACTGTTCCCCCACAATCATTTGAGCAAGTTCGCCCAAGGTCATACCGTGTAAGACGGGAATAGGATGCATGCCAATGAACGACGAAAATTCAGATTGAAGTACTGGGCCGTCAACATAACGGCCGTTAGGATTTGGCCTATCTAACACGATAACGTCGATATTACGCGCAAATGCCGCCTCCAACACATAGTGCAAGGTGCTTAAATAGGTATAAAAGCGTACGCCTACATCCTGAATATCGAAAACAATCACGTCGATGCCATCCAACATGTCGGGGGTAGGCTTTTTGGTTGCGCCGTAAAGGGAGTGAATAGGTATACCGGTTTTAGCATCAATATTGCTATCTACTTTTTCGCCGGCGCCTTTGTCTCCTCTAAATCCGTGCTCCGGCGACATAATACTTACAACATTAACACTGCGTTGAAGAAGGGCATCAAGCAGGTGCTGATTGCGCTGGCTTGTCTTTATCTTATTTTTTTGTGCAGCCAAGCTGTTGCTCGATTCGCGCTCTTCAGGCTCAACCGTGCTAGAAGGCAATGCGCTGTGGCTCGAAACCAACGCGCTTTGGTTTACCACCAAACTAACCCGTTTACCTGCTAGCAAGGGCAGGTATTTCGAATAGCGTTCAGCGCCTACAGTAAACGGCTTAGTGCTTGATACAGGCTGCTTTTCTATTAGTGTAGGATGCTTCGCGTTGCCACCTGTATCACTTGTATATACATGTGTAGATAAGCTTTGCTGTGCACAGCCGTTAAGCGATAAGCTAATTAGTGCTGAAGATAGTATTGCAATGAATGCGCTCGACGTTAGGCGTCTAAAAACCTTGTTCAATGTGACCGAAGTTAAAACTTTCATAGCATTAGGCTACCGTGGTTATTCGCTTTTATTCACGGCGGAACGTAAATACCCACCGCTAGCATCTAATTGAGCGGCGGCCTGCTCGGCAGATTGCCCCGTTAATACCATTAAAATAGCAACTTTAGCTTTGTTGTTACACGCACTAAGCGCTGCTAAAGCAGCATTTTCACTGCAGTCCGTAGCCTGCATAACTATGCGAAGCGCACGGGCTTTTAGTTTTTCGTTAGTGGCATTCACATCTACCATTAAGTTTTGATAGGTTTTCCCCAGCTTAATCATTGTGCTGGTGCTAATCATATTAAGAATTAGCTTTTGCGCCGTACCCGACTTCATGCGCGTACTGCCAGTAAGTGCCTCGGGCCCAACAACTGGGCATATAGCTACATCAGCATGGGTAAAAATAGCGGCGTTAGGGCTACATGCAATAGCGCCAGTAAAGCAGCCAAGCGAACGGGCATATTCCAGTGCGCCACTTACATAGGGTGTACGACCGCTTGCCGAAATACCAATAACGGTATCGTTGTGGTTTAAGGACAGCGCTACAAGATCAGCACGCCCCGCGTCGACGTCATCTTCTGCACCTTCTACGGCGTGCTGAATGGCTTTTTCACCGCCAGCTATCACGCCAACAACCAGTTCATCAGGCACGCTAAACGTTGGGCGGCACTCTACGGCATCAAGTATGCCCAGCCTGCCGCTGGTCCCCGCGCCTATATAAACAAGCCTGCCACCATTTCTAATGCTAGTGGTTGCAGCATCCACCGCTTTTCCAATTTGCGGAATTTGCGAGGTAACTGCGTTTGCCACTTTCGCGTCTTCGTTGTTAATGCGGGCAAGAATGCCTTCCGTGCTTAGTGTGTCTATATCGAGGGTGTCTGGGTTTCTGCCTTCGGACACAATTTTATTCAGTGACTGGGCTAATTCGTTAACGGTGGGTTTATTACCTGCCGCTTCATTGTCAGTACTGACTGTATTTTTAATACTGGCGTTGGCGGATGATTCTGAAGTAGAAGAATTGTGCGAAGACATTGAAAACCTTGGGGCAACGAAATTGTGATAATGAGCTAGCGCAAAGCATAACGGTATTTTATGCCATAAGAAACCTTGCGTTAGATGATACGTTTTTCATTATTAATCCTGCGCAGCTAATACGTTTCTCGTGGTACACTTTGGCTTTCGATATTCTTTCTCATTAAACATTTAAGGAACGTGTTTTTCTGTGAGCCGACAAACGCAAGCTATCATTCATGCTGATGCCCTTTTACATAATTTTAAAGCCCTTGCTGCTTTAGCGCCCTCAAGTCAGTCTATGGCGGTAGTAAAGGCCGATGCTTATGGTCATGGAGCAGTAAATGTTGCGCGCATTCTTCAGCATGTTTCTTCGCGTTTTGCCGTAGCAATAATTGAAGAAGCCATTGCGCTTCGCGACGCGGGAATTTCTGCGCCTATTGTGGTGTTAGAAGGGGCACATCAGGCAAAAGAGTGCCAAATGGCATTTCAGCATAACTGTATATTAGTTATGCACTGCGAAGAACAGCTTACGTGGTTAGAAAGCTGCCCCGAACAGCAGCGCCCGCATATTTGGCTTAAAGTGGATAGCGGCATGCACCGGTTGGGTTTTGCCCTTTCCGATATCGAAGGGATTGCTGATAAGTACAATCATTTACTTAGCGAGCAAACGGTTATTGCTACGCACTTTGCGTGCGCTGACGATGTAGATAATAACTTTACCAACACGCAAATCGATGCGTTCAATCAAGTAGCGAGTAAATTGGGCTTGCCAACCAGCGTGGCTAATTCTCCCGCCACGGTAAACTGGCCTGCAAGTCGAAATGCTTGGAACCGTTTAGGTGTGGGGGTTTATGGCGGTGCCGTTTCTACCTCACAAAATCTCGACATTGAAATCTACCCTGCCATGACACTTCGCTCCAGTGTATTAGCGGTACGAACCATACCGGCAGGCGAGGGAATTGGTTATGGTCAAACCTGGGTAGCAAGTAAGCCCAGCAAAATTGCAACCGTTGGCATTGGTTATGCCGATGGCTATCCAAGACACTGCAAAAACGGTACGCCGGTAATGATTAGAGGTAAACGCGCCTATTTAGCTGGCCGCGTTTCTATGGACATGATCACAATCGATGTAACTCATATCGACAACGTCGCGGTGGGCGATGAAGTTGAACTCTGGGGGCAGAATGTGCCAATTCAGGAAGTTGCGGCTAATGCTGACACTATCGACTACGAATTAATGACCCGCGTTTCTCAACGGGTGCCGCGCATTGTAAAATACCTTTAACTTTCAAAGCAGTGCCAATTTGGCCAATCTTTATATAAGTTTTAATAAAGCACTATTCATTAAAAGAATGAGACTTTTACCCCCATTTTGAGCCTATACTATATCGGCTTGGTTGCGGGATTGCGGTGAATGTTTCGCCTCCAACTGTGCTGAGCAACAACTCATAAGTGAGGTTTGTATGCGTACTTCGTTTTCTCGTCCAAGAGTGAACCGTGGAGTAGTAAGTCGACCGTCAAGACCTGTTCAGAAGAAGCAATAGGTTTGTTGTAGGCGTCTAGGAATACAAATAAAAGATACAAGAAAGCCCGGTTAGGTTGTGCCTAACCGGGCTTTTTATTTGTTGCCCTAATCATCGCTGCTGTCTCTTTTTGAGGGGAGTAACAGCGAAAATTTATGACCGAATGGCAAAGACTGGCTGAGTAAATTTAGCTGTTTTGTGCGCGAAGCTCGCTGTCTAAGCACTGTTTTAGGCTGTTTTCAGCACGATTTTCCATGTGATTGGTATCGGCGTTGTTTGACTCAGCGTTTGCCTTTTTTGATTCAGATTCGCCTTGCACTGGGAAGTAACGCTCTGGTCTATGGTTAAGCGAAATAACCATGTTCAAACAAAATGCGGCTAAAATTGAAATCAGCACTAAAGGCCAAGCGATGAAAAACAGAGCACTAAGTAATATACAGCTATCTACGGTTAGCTGGAATGTACCGGCTCTAATATTGAAACGCTGTTGTAAATAGAACGCCATAATACCAACGCCACCAAGGCTTGAGCTATGACGAAACATCATCAGCATACCTACACCAATTAAAATACCGCCAAATACCGCCGCAAAAAATGGGTTTACGTGGCTAATATCCACAAACGCTGGAATTTGCTCGGTTAGTACAGAAACTGTGGTGACGGATATAAAGGTATTAATGGTGAAACGCTTGCTAATTTGCGTCCAAGCTAGGGTGTAAAACGGTAAGTTAATCAGAAAGAATAGCAAGCCGAAGTCCATATCTACGGCATAAGTACCTAACAGCGCTAAGCCGGCCGCGCCACCTACCATTAAGTCTTGAGACTGAAATAAATATACGCCAAAAGCAACAAACAAGCCGGCGCTTATCAGGGCGAAAACATCCTCGATGACACTGTGTTTTGTTTTTTGCATAAGAAAAAGTTTGCGTTAAGAAGACACAGCGTAATTATACGTTTACAACACAGTAGGTTACAGCTAGATGAAAAGTTAACTCGGTGCGATAAATGGCGGAAGGTAAGTTTGCCTTTACGACTTTTAGCGCACCGGTGAATAGGGTGTTGCGTCGATGTAAACGTTGCACCAAGCTGGTTCACATAAAACGCAAAAAGTAGAGGTAGCTGCTAGGGAGTCTGATTACTCAACAATAGAGAATACAACGGTATCTTGCTTATTAAACTCTACACTGCATTTCATAATGCCTAAGTGTAGCGGGCTATATGCTTCAATTTTGCTGCCATTTGCAACAAACTCTGTATCCCACAACAATAAGTTTGCAGTATCTAGCTGGCGTTCGACACTTTTTTTCGATACGCCAGGCGTAAAATTATCGCAGAGAATTATGACTTCGCGCCTTGCTTCTATCCAATAAAACGTCGTAGTGATCAACAGTGCTATTGCCGCTATTGCAACAACATCATCAATAATGGAACGCTTCATGGCCTGCACGTGCTACTTCTCCTCTACTTCCTTACACTATTCATTTAAAACCTTGCCGCAAAAAATATCGCAACGACAAGGCGCACTTATATAAAGTGCAATTAGGTGGTTTGGATCAAATCCCACTTATTGCCAAACTTATCTCTAAAGATGGCTACCGTACCATACACTTCTTCCCGAGGGGTTTCTAAAAATGCCACCCCTTTGCTTTGCATGGCATTGAAGTCGCGCCAGAAGTCGTCAGTATTCAAAATTAAAAATACTTTATCGGCGGCTTGGCTGCCAATGAGTGCCCTTTCTGTGTCATTTTTTGCTTGCGCCAACAACAAGCTCGTAGCACTGTGTGGTGGGGTTACCAGAACAAAACGCGAGTTTTCGCCGGTTACTTTGTCTTCGGTTAAGGTAAAGTTTAAAGCCGTGGTGAAGTATTCAACGGCACTGTCGTAGTCGTCTACAAAAAAAGTAACGGCAGAGAGGTTTTGCGTCATAAATCAGGATCACTTTGAAAGTTAAGCTAAGTTAGCTGCGCATACTACCTAAAAGCTGACTGAGCTGAAATGCGGGTTGTCAATTATTGCATGAAGTTGAGCGATTTCATTAAGCGCAATATTTTGCTTGGTTTTGTCGATGGACATTTGAATACACTCTGTGGCCACGTCGTTGCGTTTATCTATAACTGTGGTCAATGCTTTACCGTTTATCGTATTTCCGTCTTTTAATACTATGCTCACCTCAAGCCCATACATGCAGGCAATTTCGATGTAGTCGTAAAGCTGGCACGCTATGTTCACATATTCCCCTATTCGCTGTTCAAGTGGCGACCAATTAGTAGAGTAGACCTGACGTTCACAGCAAAACTTTCCGCATCTACCGCGCATACATAGCACTTCACTTTCCACAGTAAACGACCAATGTTTAATACCAGTCCGCATAGATCATTTCCCACTCAGCGAGATTTAAAATGTTCGTAATCGCGGCGTGTTACCGCAGGTATAGTGGTTCTACATCAAGGTGACACAACAAAGAGTACGGACATTTTAAACTCGCCCTTCGGGAAGGTCTGGCAAGCTTCCTAGCTTCATTCTGGGAATTTGAAAGGGAACACCATTCCTGCATTCCCACGCTTCGCCAGGAAACTTGCCAGCGCCTTCTGAGTGGGCAATCATCTATGCGGATTGGTATAAATACAAGATACAGACA
>NZ_JAFLMX010000049.1:0-5675 GCF_017849675.1 Alteromonas sp. AO-Serp | reverse complement strand
AACGTTAAGAATTGTTGCGCGTTAAAACTACTATGAAGGACATAAAATGAAAACAAAAACACTATGCCTTGTTGCAGTAGTTGCTGCCCTTTTAAATACAGCAGGCTGCTCTGGAGATAACGACTCAGTGAAGCAAGCAGATCTCGAGAAACAGGGAACTGAGATGAAAGAAGAATCTTCCACAGTTCAAGCTAATGATAAGAGTTCTATGCCCAAGGAACTGGTAGCCGAACCAGTTACTCAGGCTGAAGCCGTAGAAGATAATGCAAAAGGTGAAGTCACCATGAAGGGCAGTATTATTTATAAAGATCTCGAAGGCGGTTTTTATGCTTTTATTGCTGAAAACGGCGATCGCTATACGCTACATGGTTTAGATGAAACTTATCAAAAGAACGGCCTTGTTGTGGAAGTTAAAGGTACGCCTAAACCTGATATGATGACCTTTACGCAATTCGGTACGGTACTTCAAGTATCAAGCGTTAAAGTACTCGATACCAGTAAAGTCATTGATAACCTGCAAACACAATGATCGTGAATGTAGCTATGCGTGTAGCAAATTACTTATAAAGGTAATTAAGCTAGCGATTTAGCAATTATAGAATTTTTGCTTACGCGTTAATGTTGCGTAGCAACACTTAAAAGGACGGTTATTGATGATAAATGCATATGCCGCTAAAGAAGCGGGTGGAAAACTAGAAAAGTTTCAATACGACCCCGGTAAGCTTGGCTCACATGACGTTGAAATAGACGTTGAAAGCTGTGGTATCTGCCACAGCGACCTAAGCATGCTCGATAATGAATGGGGCATGACAGAATATCCCTTTGTGCCTGGTCACGAGGTTGTCGGCACAATTAGCCAAATAGGTGAACATGTAACGTCACTTAAGGTGGGACAGCGTGTCGGTTTAGGCTGGCATTCAGGCTACTGCAATAGTTGTAGAACCTGCGAAGAAGGCGATCATAACCTGTGTGCCGATGCTACGATGACCATAGGTGGTCGTCACGGTGGATTTGCAGATAAAGTCCGCGCCCAAGCACGTGCCGTTATTCCCCTTCCCGATGCTATCGATAGCACAAAGGCAGGCCCTCTTTTTTGCGGAGGTATTACCGTCTTCAACCCATTAGTCCAGTTTGGTATTAGTCCTACCAGTGAAGTGGGTGTAGTTGGTATTGGCGGCCTGGGTCATCTTGCCCTGCAATTTTTAAATGCGTGGGGATGTAAGGTAGTTGCGTTCACTTCAAGCGAATCTAAAAAGAAGGAAGCGCTAGAGCTAGGTGCATCAGATACAATTAATAGCCGTGATGAAGACGAAATTAAAAAAGCGCGCGGTCGGTTTGACTTAATTATTTCAACCGTAAATGTGAAGCTAGACTGGAATTTGTACCTATCTACATTGGCACCGAAAGGCCGACTTCACTTTGTAGGCGCCACCCTTGAACCCCTAGATATTGGTGCATTTAACCTAATTGGTGGTCAAAAAAGCGTGTCGGGTTCGCCAGTAGGAAGCCCCGCGACCATTAAGACCATGCTAGATTTCGCAGCACATCACAATATTGAACCAGTGACCGAAACCTTCAAGTTTGAAGACGTAAATGAGGCAATTGCGCGACTAAGAGACGGTAAAGCCCATTACAGAGTGGTGCTGACGAAGTAAACGCTTGTGTAAAAAGTTGCTATGTTCCTAAGGCCTGTTGATCTTATTGAGCCTTTGGAAAGAGACAATTAGCGGTCAAGTTAGTCTTAACAAAATGCTTTTTTCTATAAATATGATAGAAGCGCGCCAAGGTGCGCTTCTTTTATTGTGAGTAACGCAAATACTTGCATTTGCTTAGCTGGATATTTTATCCGCCTTTGTAATTGTATGTTTTGGTAGGTGGTGTTAGAATTCGCCGCCCTTGAATTTTGGGCTGGTGTTTTATTGCGCATAGAAAATTACTTTTTAACGTAATTCACATCATTTTACCGTGGGTTTTGGTCGCAAAAATCCACATTATTAGACTTATATTTTTGGAGACAGACAATGTCTGAAGCAAATTTCAAACTAGACGCTTCTGTTCGTACAGACCTAGGGAAAGGTGCGAGCCGCCGCCTACGTCGCGAAGATAAGCTTCCTGGTATCATCTACGGTGGTGAAGAAGCACCAGTTTCTATCACACTAGATCATAACAAAGTAAACAACTCTGCTGACTTTGAAGCGTTTTATTCTCACGTTCTTGAGATTAACCTTGACGGTAAAGTTGTTGAAGTTCTAGTTAAAGATATGCAACGTCACCCGTTCAAGCCAAAGATCACACACATTGACTTCCAACGTGTAATCGCTGGTCAAGACGTTCACACTAACGTACCACTTCACTTCGTAAATGAAGAGAAATCTGCTGCTGTTAAAGCTGGCGGTATTGCTGAGCACCACGTAACTGAAATCGAAGTTACTTGTCTACCTAAGAACCTTCCTGAGTTCATCGAAGTAGATATGGCTGGTGTTGAAATGGGTCAAACGCTACACCTTTCTGACCTAACTCTTCCAGCTGGCGTTTCTTCAGTAGAACTTGCGAAGAACGACGAAGCTCACGACCTAGCGGTTGTAACTGTTAAGCCTGCTCCTAAAGCGGCTGACGCAGAAGAAGACGGCGAAGAAGCAGCTTCTGAGGAATAATCCTCTTGGCTGATATCCGCCTTATCGTGGGTCTGGGTAATCCAGGCCCCGAATATGAAAATACCCGACACAATGCCGGTGAATGGTTTCTCAACCAACTAGCCGACACCTACAACGCCCCGCTAAAACCAGAAACCAAATTCTTCGGTAAAACTGCTCGCATTACAGTTGCAGGCAAAGATATCCGTTTGCTCTACCCCACTACCTTTATGAATAAAAGTGGACAAGCCGTAGCAGCACTGGCTAACTTTTACCGCATAGAACCAGAACAAATATTAGTAGCGTTTGACGAATTAGATTTACCCCCAGGTGTTGCAAAATACAAAGTGGGCGGAAGCTCTAGTCAAAATGGCGTACGTGACATTGTGGCTAAAATGGGTAACAACAAGAATTTTTTGCGTTTGCGCATAGGTATTGGTCATCCAGGTCATAAAAGCCGCGTTACCGGCCATGTTCTTGGAAAACCACCAGCAGAAGAAAAAGCAGCCATTGAAAGTGCCATCGATGAAGCGGTACGCTGTACAGAAATTTTGCTGAAAGAAGACCTTAAGCAAGCACAAAACAGGTTACACTCGCACAAAGGGTAAACCTAGCCAGTTATCACTTTTCCAAACTAAGGATCCATACCATGGGTTTTAAATGCGGTATTGTTGGCCTACCAAACGTAGGTAAATCAACACTTTTCAATGCATTAACTAAAGCAGGTATTGAAGCGGCAAACTTCCCGTTTTGTACTATCGAGCCAAACACAGGTGTTGTTCCTGTGCCAGATCTTCGTTTGGACAAGTTGGCTGAAATCGTAAAACCTCAGCGCGTTATTCCTACTACCATGGAATTTGTAGATATTGCTGGCTTGGTTGAAGGTGCCTCTAAAGGTGAAGGTTTAGGAAACAAATTCCTTGCTAACATCCGTGAGACTGACGCTATTGGTCACGTAGTACGCTGTTTTGATGATGAGAACATTGTTCACGTTGCAGGTCGCGTTAGCCCTAAAGACGATATCGATGTTATCAACACCGAGCTTGCACTTGCCGACTTAGAAACAACAGAAAAAGCACTTCACCGTGTTGCTAAGCGCGCAAAAGGTGGCGATGCTGATGCCAAGTACGAAATGAAAGTGCTTGAGAAGATTAAGCCGCACCTAGACGAAGGCTTGTTACTACGTTCACTTGAGCTGACTAAAGAAGAGCTTGCGGCAATCAGCTACATGCACATGCTTACCCTTAAGCCAACCATGTACATTGCAAACGTGAATGAAGACGGTTTTGAAAACAACCCATATCTTGATCAGGTTAAAGAAATTGCAGCAGGCGAAAATGCCACTGTAGTTGCAGTGTGTGCGGCAATCGAGTCTGATATTGCTGAGCTTGAAGACGACGAACGCGAAGAGTTTATGCAAGACATGGGTCTAGAAGAGCCAGGTCTTAACCGCGTAATTCGTGCGGGTTACAGTCTTCTTACGCTACAAACCTATTTTACTGCAGGCGTAAAAGAAGTACGTGCGTGGACCTTCCCTGAAGGCTCAACTGCACCACAAGCGGCAGGTAAAATTCACACCGACTTCGAAAAAGGCTTCATTCGCGCTGAAATCGTAGGCTACGATCACTTCGTTGAGTTCAATGGCGAGCAAGGTGCGAAAGACGCAGGCAAATGGCGTTTAGAAGGTAAAGACTATATTGTTAAAGACGGTGACGTTATTCACTTCCGCTTTAACGTGTAATTTCTATTGTAGAAATTAGCACTGTTTACTAAAGCCACCGCAAGGTGGCTTTTTTGTTTCTAGCGAATAATTGTGAAGCGCACATAGGCCTGATATAACTAGTAAAAAACTAACGGCTTTTGTAATGACTATTAATCAGCTTTGCGCTTCACGCCCTTTAACTTGCAGCAAATCACAGCACGCCAAACGATTTTCAGTATTAAGAACCTCAATTAAAGTGTTGTGCTTGTTAAGCCTGGCTAATTTTTCTTTTGCCAGTGCCCCCCAAACTAACCCTGTAAATTCACAAATCAATAGCGACGCTGTTGAAAAGACGCCAGCAATAGCGAGTAACACCGCCAGTTGGTATCAAGTACGTCACAGTAATACTGTGACGTTTAAAACAGCGTATGGTGATGTGGTTATTGCGCTTCACCCTGCCCTTGCGCCGAAACATGTGGCCAGATTTAAAAGTTTAATAGACGCAGGCTTTTATAACGAACAAGCATTTTATCGTGTAGTAGACGGGTTTGTGGCACAAGCAGGCAGTAACGATACTCACGATGCCTCAAAATTTCCGCCGACACTGCTTAAGCCAATCAACGCTGAATTTACCCAACCGCTCAATAGCAATGTCAATGTAGTTGAGAGCAAAGATATGTTTGCGCCTAACACCGGCTTTTTAGATGGCTTTCCAGTAGGCATTGATCAAAGCCGTAAAGAAATGTGGGGGCTCCACTGCCCAGGTGTTGTGGCTTTTGCTCGCAATAGCGAGAAAGATACGGCCAGTACGGAATTTTATATTGTGATTGGGCAAGCACCACGACACTTAGACAGAAATATGTCGGTCGTTGGTCGCGTACTGCACGGTATGGATGTGCTTCAAAAGTTGCCGCGAGGAAATATGGACAGAGGTGGCGTTCTAGATGATATAACGCAAGAAAGCAAAATTAAGCAGGCTTTTGTGCATGCAAACAACGCGGCACCTTATTTCTTACAAACGCCGCATCACGAAGAATATAAAAAACGAACGAATACAGGAAAAAACTTAGATAACCCGTTTTTTCATGACAATACCTATGGTCCGCGCCCAATTGACGTGTGTTATTACCAAACAAAAACAAGCGACAAAGCGTGGTAAATTGCTAACTTATTTCGTGCAAGTTGTTCAAATTCACGGCTTTTTGTGCGTATTTCGCCCTAATGCGCACACTTAATGAGCATTTAAAAAAAGTTAGTAAAAAAGGGGTTGACGGTTGCCAGTCATATACGCATAATACGCGCCACTTCCTGAGAGGGAAGAGAATAGCAAGGCTACGTAG
>NZ_JAFLMX010000204.1:0-5440 GCF_017849675.1 Alteromonas sp. AO-Serp | reverse complement strand
TTCTTCGGTGAATGCCGCTAGACCAGTCAAATAAGAACTTACCACCACACTAGAGCCAATAAGTAAGGGCCCTAAAGTAATTACCATCCAATAGATAGCAAAAGTATAAACAATTGGTCTGTCACTTTGTGTTCGCCAAATTCTGTTCAGGGTTTTATCTACGTTGGATATCAGCATTAACGCAACGACCAAGAGCGATAAAATACCAATGGCACTCATCTGTGACGCATTGCCGACGAAATCGGTCATGTACTTGTGAACCACATCACTAGCGGTAGGAACAAAGTTGCTAAATACGAAATGCTCGAGTTTGCTCCTAACCGACGCGAATGCAGGAAAGGCCGACATTATAGTAAAGGTCACCATGATAAACGGTACCAAAGATAACAAGGTTACATAGGCTAAGTGCCCAGCAGAGATAGTAATATTGTCTTCTCTACAGCGCTTTATGAAAATGCTAAAGAGATCTCTAACCTGAGGAGTAACATTGTTATATAAGGCTTTAACCTTGTCTAAATCCACTCAATTTCTCCTGACGATACCGTGTAAATGGTAAACAGCGCGGTCTTATCTATGCGGACTGTTATAAAGCATCGATAGTTCATTACATGTTATATCAGATGGTAACTGCGGGCGGCCTTGGTGGCAAAGTTTAATGCAGGCTTTATACAACAAAGGCGCATTGACTGCGCCTTTTGTGGAGTGCTTCGTTAAAAAACGCAAGCACGGTCCTGATTGTCGTATGTATTAAGCGCCTGAACGCACGCCGAGCATGTGGCAGATGGCGTAGCTTAATTCACTACGGTTCAAAGTATAGAAATGGAAGTGTTTTACCCCTTCTTTAGCGAGTACTTTAACTTGGTCCATAGCAATGTTAGCGCCTATAAGATTACGGGTAGCTTGGTCGTCGGCATCAAGGCCGTCGAACATTTTGTGTAACCATCCCGGCACATGAACATTTGTGAACCCCGCAAATTTCACCAGTGTTTGGTAGTTGGTTACCGGCAAAATACCCGGAACGATATCTAAGTCGACACCCGCTGCGGCTGCACGGTCTCTAAATCGAAGGTACACACTCGTATCGAAAAAGAACTGGGTTATCGCTTCTGTGGCACCTGCTTCTGCTTTGCGCTTAAGGTTTAGTAAATCAAACTGCGCATTTGGTGCTTCAGGGTGCTTCTCTGGATAGGCAGCAACAGAAATATCAAAATCGGCAACGTCTTTTAGCAAGGCAACAAGATCAGAGGCATACATCTCTGTCTTTTCTACTCCTGGCGGTAAATCGCCACGAAGCGCAACAATACGGCGAATACCTGAGTCCCAGTAGTCTTTTGCAATTTGCTTAAGCTCATCACGGCTAGCATCAACACAGGTCAAGTGAGGAACCGCCGCGACACCGGTTTGCTGCTGAATGCGTTTTACAACGTCGTGGGTTCTGTCACGCTCACCGCTATTCGCGCCGTAGGTTACCGACATGTAGCTTGGCTTTAGTGGCGCTAGACGTTCAACTGACTTCCACAGGGTCTGTTCCATGGCTTCCGTTTTAGGCGGAAAGAATTCAAAAGATACATCAATATCACGCAGTTCCGACAGGGACTGGTTTAATGCATCGATACCTTGTGCGTAAGAAACCATGGCTTTTTCTCTCAAAAATGTATTCTTATAGACGTTTAGACGTCTAAATTAAAGAATATATGTCTAGACGTCAAGAGGTTTACACTGCTCAATTGACCTTTTCGTGAACTTGTTTAGAATTTCTCTTCATAACATAAAAAAGAGTAGACCGAGTTAGTACAATGGCAGAATGGAACGGTAAATATATTCACCCCTACGCAGAGCATGGCAAGAAGAGCGAACAGGTAAAGAAAGTCACTGTCTCTATACCTATTAATGTGCTTAAGGCGCTTACTGATGAGCGTACTCGCCGCCAAATCAATAATCTGCGTCACGCCACTAATTCAGAACTGTTGTGCGAAGCATTTTTGCATGCGTTTACCGGTCAACCATTGCCTAACGATGATGACCTGCGCAAAGACAATCCTAATCGCGTACCGGCTGAAGCAAGACGCATTATGGAAGAAATGGGCATTGATCCAAGCTTCGAAAACGATGTGTCGGAAGACGACTGATATTTGGTATTAAAGAGAAACGGCGCTTTGTTGTAAGTTATTGCTAGTTGATAACCTACAACACGGCGCCGTTTTTTATGTACTTGTATTCTCTAAGCGCACTTTTTAGCAAATAAAGGTTGAGCACTAGCCCCTCCATTTTTTTGCCTTATGCGCCAGAATTTTATTCTTCTGGGCTTTCAGGCACGCGTGCAACGCCAGATTCAATCGCAGCCTTAGATACCGCAGTAGCAATACGCTCGCATAAACGCGGGTCCATAGGTTTAGGAATAATGTACTCCTTACCAAATGTCAGACTAGTACTCTTACTGGCAGCTAGTACTTCTTCTGGTACAGGCTCCTTCGTGATAGCACGAAGGGCTTCTACTGCCGCTACTTTCATTTCATCGTTAATGGCCGTTGCACGAACATCTAGTGCGCCACGGAAAATAAACGGGAAACACAGTACGTTGTTAACCTGGTTAGGGTAGTCCGAGCGTCCGGTAGCCATAATAAGATCTTTACGTACTTCGTGAGCAAGTTCAGGCTTTATCTCAGGGTCTGGGTTAGAACATGCAAATACAATTGGGTTTTCAGCCATCAAGGCCAGTGTTTCTGGTGGTAAAACATCCGGTCCAGACACACCAACAAAAATATCCGCACCTTCCATTACGTCTTCAAGCGTACGCTTGTCAGTATTGTTAGCAAATAGCTTTTTGTGCTCAGTTAAGTCTTCGCGACGAGTATGGATAACGCCTTTTCTGTCTAGCATATAAATACGCTCACGCTGGGCACCACACTTAATAAGCAGTTCCATACAAGCGACCGCTGCTGCACCGGCACCCATACACACAATTTTAGCGCTCTCTATGCTTTTACCCTGAATTTCCAGAGCATTAAGCATGCCCGCTGCAGTTACAATAGCGGTACCGTGCTGATCATCATGAAATACCGGAATTTTACAGCGCTTAATTAGCTCTTGTTCAATCTCAAAGCATTCAGGCGCTTTAATGTCTTCTAAGTTAATGCCGCCAAATGTGTCAGCGATATTCGCTACTGTATTAATGAACTCTTCGGTTGTACGATGCTTCACTTCAATGTCAATGGCATCCAGGCCAGCAAAGCGTTTAAACAGAAGGGCTTTACCTTCCATAACAGGTTTCGATGCCAGTGGGCCTAGGTTACCCAACCCTAAAATCGCGGTTCCGTTACTGATAACGGCAACCAGGTTTCCTTTACCCGTGTACTTATAGGCGTTATCTGCATCTTCAGCAATTTCTCTGACCGGCTCGGCAACGCCTGGGCTGTAGGCAAGAGCAAGGTCATCGACGCTGTCGGCTGGCTTAGATAACTCTACGCGGATTTTTCCAGGTGTGGGTTGGGCGTGATAGTCGAGTGCGCGTTGTCTAAAATCTGACATGTAAAAAGGTATCCTTAGATGTAGGGTTCATCGGTGTTTTCGTTCACGCTCTGTAGCTATTTTATTGTCGTTATAGTTATAGGTAGATAAACGTAAGCGCGTTACAACCAAGTAATGACAAAAGTGATTATAAATAGTTGTTAGCACTAGGGCTTGTTGATCTTTGTTTTACAGCAATCATCAATACGCCCTAAGGTGGCATGTGGAAAAAGCAGACTAGGCGTTAACCTTTACTGATTTTGTTCACATACCTTAATGGATACAAGCCTCAGGTTTATGTACCCAAAAGCGCCACAAGTCTTGAAAGCAATGCATTATTCACAGAATTAATGCTCACTATCAAAGTGCCGATCGCAACTCTAACACAGCCAATCACTGTGTACATATCTGATCAGAATTCTCATATACCAATGTAGGTTAGGCATACTAATTAGACCAGTAAAATGGGGCTATAATTGCCATTCATGCTATTTATTTTGACTTGTTATAACATTCTGTAGGTCTATTGTGTGGAGGATGAAAACAAAGCTATCAAAGGGATCTTCGTTCTCATAAATGCATTGGACAGAAACCCAAATCAAGAAAATGGAACGCAGGGATATACCTCGTTAATTCTCCATCTAATATTTCTGATAAAATCCTGTGAAAGCCCACTCAAAATTCGCGCTGAAGGCGAGGATATGACAGAAAAAAAACTAATAACCGTGCTAACCGATGTGTGCGAAAGCGTAAAGTCTGCCAATAATGGATTTGTTTGGCTAACTCACGTAGGGCATTGGAGAGCGCCGCAAGTGATTGCCGTGTTTAACACTGAGCAGGAGAAGCAGCGGGCGTTAACTAATGGTTGGGATATAGACTTCATAAGCCAAGTGAATATTGCTTTGGCGTCAATTAAGTCAGCACCCGTTGGTATTTATTTTGATAGCGAAGAACAATGTAAAAAAGTGAGTGGCGGCAATTGGGATAGGCATTTATCTAATGTTAAAAACCTTCACTGAGTTCAGGTCACGCTGAATATTGTAAATTAAGCTAAAAACGTTTTTCAAAAAGGCGAGTTGCAGGGCTTGTTAAACTGGCTAGGTACTGGCCTGACGTAGGATAACGGCGGTAAAGCGCTGTTTGGCACACCTTGTTTGTGTGAAGCGTGAATTTTAAGCAATAAAAAAGCGCCATAAAGGCGCTTTTTTCGAACTCGATATCAGGCTTACTTTTTGCCCAATGCACCGAAACGCTTCTTGAAGCGATCAACACGACCACCAGTGTCAACGTTACGTTGCTTACCAGTGTAGAATGGGTGACACGAAGAACATACGTCTAGGTTGATGTCTTTACCAAGCGTAGAGCGAATGTTCATTACGTTACCACATGAGCAAGTTGCTGTGATTGCTTCGTATTTTGGGTGGATATCTTGTTTCATTGGGTTACCTCACATAATAAGGCCGTATCGCTATACAACCCGAAGTCGCACACCATACGTTACTTAATTCAAATGATAAGTCGTTCAAAGAACAGCCTATCGCAAAAGAGCGGCGCATAATAAAGGATGGCAGAGCCTTGATCAAGCGGTTTTTGGCCAAATGCTAAACAAGAGAGCTAGACAAGGCAGCCGTATAAAAAGGTAGCCATATAAAAAGGCCAAACCAAAAACATTCCTTTTATGCTTGCCTGTAAAGTATGTTTAAATATTTGTGTTTCAAGGCTAGGCCATAGCTCTAGTAGCAAAATCATGCGCTAATAGCAAAATGTGTAGCTAGCTGTTAGCAGCGTAAATTGCTGTAACGTATAGGTCTGCAAGAAGCCTCAGTATAATTAGTTTCAACATAAGAAGCTTAGTAAGCGCATTACGCGCTGTAACAATCGTCAAATAAGGTAGAACCTTCGCAATGGCCTTTATCCAAGTTGCCGTGCCAGT
>NZ_JAFLMX010000027.1:0-5813 GCF_017849675.1 Alteromonas sp. AO-Serp | reverse complement strand
GGCTTCTATAAAACGTTTGTGGTCGTCCATTTTGGTGCATTCTAAGGTTCCACCAGCAATTCCACTCAATATCGCCAAAGTTTTATTGGTCGTACTGCTACAGTTTACGCGTTTTGAAGGGCGTCGATTTTTATTAGCTTGTATTTGCTGTGTGCTTGGCCCGCTAAGCACAGCACTATTTTTACGCTCTTGAAATGCTTTTGCTGCCTGTTCTGCGTCTTCAGCGACTTTGTCACTGTGATACTTTTCAAAGTAGAGGGCTGCGCCATCTTTTACCGACAGATTCAACGAGCCTGCGCGCCGATTTGCGTCTTTTGATAAAGTGGGCGACGGCAGTGTATTAGTCGGCTTACTTTCAACGGGTACCTGCAGTGTATCGGGCTCAGCATTTTTCTGCTGCTTGGGCGCAGGGCTTTCTACAATTTCATTCTTACTATCAAGTGCTTCAGTCGCTTTGGTTGCGTCAGGCTTCAACTCAATTTCTTGCCTTTTAGGGGAAACATCGATTGGTTTAGTTTCTTGTGGTTTAGCTTGGGCAGGAGGGCGTGGAACGGGGGGATAGTACAGTCTGGCGCTTATCTCCGGCGTTCGCTCCAAAACATTTACTCGTGCTTTTTGGTTGTTGATGCCCATTTGAGAAAGTATGACCACTACGATGATCCCAAACACATGTGCACAGCCCGAAATTAATAGTGGGCGCCACGCCGTTTTCTTTGCAACGGAATGGTGTTCAATGCTGCGCTCAGGCGCAAAGAAAGATGGGGTGATAGTCGTCATAGTAAACAACAGACCATGGGCCCTATCGAATAGTTCCATCCTAATTTCATCGCACTTTTTAGTCCTCTCACCTTACCGCAACCTCATACCGCTTCAAAATTGGGCAAATTTTTAACAGTGCACCATTAGTGTGCATTATTTTTGTGCGTTCATGAAGCGTTTGCTTGTATGTATTTGATTTATTTGGCTAATCATTTGTGGCATGGCTCTTGGTTTATCTTCCCATAGTTGGAAACACGACCATAAATCACAGAATAACCAAAACAAACTGGGAGCAACTCATGAAACTAGTCACAGCGATCATCAAGCCGTTCAAGCTAGATGATGTTCGTGAAGCCATTTCAGAAATCGGTATCGACGGTTTGACCGTGACCGAAGTGAAGGGCTTTGGACGTCAAAAAGGACACACTGAACTTTACCGCGGAGCGGAATATCAGGTGGATTTTCTACCTAAAGTCAAACTGGAAATTGCTGTTCAGGATGATCAAGTAGAGCGCCTGGTAGAAGCCATCGTTGGCGCTGCCAAAACAGGCAAAATTGGAGACGGCAAGGTGTTTGTTTACGACCTTGAACATGCCGTTCGTATTCGAACTGGTGAGTCGGATAGCGACGCGCTGTAAGCCACAACGATATATTTGCGGAGAAAACCATAATGGAAATCACTTTTGAACTTGGGTATGCGCTAGATACCTTTTATTTTCTAATCTGCGGTGCACTGGTTATGTGGATGGCTGCAGGTTTTGCGATGCTTGAAGCAGGTCTTGTTCGAGCGAAAAACACCACAGAAATTCTAACTAAAAACGTGGCGCTATTCGCTATCGCTTGCACTATGTACATGATTTGCGGTTACGGCATTATGTACGGTGGCGGCGACTGGGGTCCATTCCTAAGCGGTATCATGGCTGATGGCGCAACAGGTGTCGCTGAAGAGCCAGCAACATATGCACCTTCTGCTGACTTCTTCTTCCAAGTAGTATTTGTTGCAACAGCAATGTCTATCGTATCTGGTGCGGTAGCTGAGCGTATGAAGCTTTGGGCATTCCTAGCGTTCGCAGTTGTTATGACGGGCTTCATCTATCCAATGGAAGGTGCTTGGACATGGGGCGGCGAAGCAGTATTCGGTATGTATACGCTTGGCGACCTTGGTTTCTCTGACTTTGCAGGTTCAGGTATTGTTCACATGGCTGGTGCAGCTGCTGCTCTTGCTGGTGTTCTTGTGCTTGGTGCTCGTAAGGGTAAATACACCGCTGACGGTAAAGTAAACGCGATTCCAGGTGCAAACTTACCGCTTGCAACTTTAGGTACATTTATCCTGTGGATGGGTTGGTTTGGCTTCAACGGCGGTTCAGTACTGGCTACTGCAACTGTTGAAAGTGCAAACTCAGTAGCGATTGTATTTATGAACACAAATGCTGCAGCTGCTGGTGGTGCAATTGCTGCACTTATCGTAGCACGCATTCTATTCGGTAAAGCTGACCTAACTATGGTACTTAACGGTGCACTAGCCGGTCTTGTGGCTATTACAGCAGAGCCTTCAACACCTACACCATTACAAGCTACTTTGTTCGGCGGCCTTGGTGGTATTTTAGTAGTGCTTAGCATTGTTGCACTAGACAAGCTTAAGATTGACGATCCAGTGGGCGCAATTTCAGTTCACGGCGTGGTAGGTCTTCTAGGTCTTATCCTTGTACCTTTCACTAACGATGGTTCAAGCATCTCTGGTCAGCTAATTGGTGCAGCGACTATCTTTGTATGGGTATTCGTAGTGAGCCTAGTGGTATGGCTAGTGATTAAAGCGGTTATGGGTGTACGTGTGAGCGAAGAAGAAGAATTCGACGGCGTAGACATGAGCGAATGTGGTCTGGAAGCATACCCAGACTTCACAAGCAGCCGTTCGTAAGAGAGTCTCGATTAGGCAACGAAACAACAATAACAATAATGCCTTTTTACTTCGTTTAAGCCCCGCTAATGCGGGGCTTTTTTCGTTTCATGCAATGTGTTTTAAGACCATTATTGAGCTTAGGAAAAGAGCCTAGGCGTAATGTGACAATAACGCTACACTATGAATCGATAAACTAACGCTAGATTTATTATCGGCAACGTTTTAGTAAAAGGACGGTTATGACTGCAAGTGTGCGACTTCTACCTTTGATACTGGCTTTCTTTAGTATCAGCTGTTTGGGCTATGACAGAATAACGGGGCAACCCTTTGCAAGTCGCTCAGAAGTTATTGCAAAGAACGGCATGGCAGCAACAAGCCAACCATTAGCTACGCAAGTGGCGTTGGATATTTTAAAACAAGGCGGCAGTGCAGTTGATGCAGCTATTGCAGCCAATGCCATGTTAGGTTTAGTTGAGCCTACAGGCAGCGGTATTGGCGGCGACCTATTTGCTATTGTGTGGGATGCAAAAGAAGAAAAGCTAGTCGGTTTAAACGCTTCTGGCCGTTCACCCAGACAGTTAACCAAAGCGGTGTTTGCCGAGCGTGGTTTGCATCAAATTCCAAAATTTGGTCCGCTACCCGTTTCTGTCCCTGGCGCTGTAGATGGCTGGTTTGCACTACACGAAAAATTTGGCAAGCTGCCTATGTCTGCGCTGCTTACCCCATCTATCAAATATGCCCGTGAGGGGTTTCCTGTTTCAGAAGTTATTGCCTACTACTGGCAGATGAATCAAGAGCGAATTGGTCACTATGACGGTTTTGCAGAGACTTTTCTTATCGACGGGAAAGTTCCGCAAAAAGGCGATGTTTTTAAAAACCCTGGCTTAGCTGTGACCTATGAAAAGATTGCAACAGGCGGGCGAGATGCTTTTTATAAGGGCGATATCGCACGCACTATCGATGCTTACATGAAGTCCCAAGGCGGCTTTTTGTCATACCAGGATTTGTCATCACATACCTCGGAGTGGGTAGAGCCCGTCTCTGCTAACTATCGCGGGTATGATGTGTGGGAACTTCCGCCCAACGGACAAGGCATAGCGGCACTACAGATTCTTAATGTGCTTGAGCACTATGATATCGAAGGAATGGGGTTTAACTCAGCAGACTACATCCATACCTTTGTTGAAGCCAAGAAGCTCGCCTTCGAAGATCGCGCTAAGTTCTATGCGGATCCAGACTTCAACGATATTCCAGTCGACTGGCTAATTTCGAAAGAGTATGCCGCTAAGCGCCAAAAGTTAATTGATAATGAACATGCTGCGAATAGGGTCGATGCGGGTATTTATGAAGGGGATACCATTTATCTGACCGTTGCTGATAAAGAGGGCAATATGGTGTCCTTAATTCAAAGTAACTACCGCGGAATGGGCTCAGGCATGACACCTCCAGGGCTAGGTTTTATTCTTCAAAATAGAGGTGAGATGTTTACGCTTGAAGAAGGGCACTTTAATGAATATCGCCCGGGAAAACGTCCATTTCACACCATTATCCCGGCTTTTGTAACAAGAAACGGTAAGCCAGTGATGAGCTTTGGCGTGATGGGCGGTGGAACTCAGCCTCAAATGCATGCGCAAATTATTGTAAACATTCTCGACTTCGGAATGAATTTGCAGGAAGCGGGGGATGCTCCACGCATACTGCACAGTGGGTCGAGTAGCCCAACGGGCGCGTTGATGACTGATGGTGGCTATGTGAGCTTAGAATCGGGGTTCAGTGAAACCGTTCAGCGAGAACTCATGGAGCGGGGGCATAAGCTTCAACGCGTGGTAGGCGCGTTCGGTGGCTATCAGGCCATCGCTTGGGACGAGCAGAAAGGTGTCTATTTTGGCGCTTCAGAAACGCGAAAAGATGGACAAGCCGCGGGCTATTAAGCACACTAGTGTAAATAATAGGCGGCGGAGTTAATTTGTTCCCGTTTGCTGCTTCGCTTTAAAGGGTTTCAAAGTTTGAAGCAGCCGCTACACTTTACGATAAGGTTCGCACAACAAAGCGCGGCGAATGATCGCCAGCAGCGAAACGTCAGAACAAGGCGTTAATAACAACAAGAGCGGCAATGACACAACCACAAAAAGGCCTCTGCGCTGAGCCAAATTTACATGCACAGTATTTATTACTGAACGTCATTGATGACGATAGCCAAGCCGTACGCGCCAAACTATCTCGCGTGCTGGATATATTCGAGCATTTTGAGAATGAGCACTACGAAGCCATGGTAACCGGGGTTGTCGCTATTGGCACCGGTTACTGGGCTGAGGTATACCCCGGTTTGATACCTGTTGAGCTTGCCCCTTTTCCTGATATGCAGTGTGACGATAGAAGTGCCCCCACCATGCCTTGCGATCTCTTCATTCAAATTCGCGCTGATAGGCTGGATATTTGCCATGCGGTTGGCATTGAAGTGATGGATTTGTTGCGTATTCATGTAGAACTGGTGGAGCAGATAAGAGGGTTTAGGTACTTAGATGGCCGTGACCTCAATGGTTTTCTTTATGGCGCAGACAATCCACGTGGAATGAAGCGCAGACAAGTCGGGATTATTGGCGAAGATGATCCTGATTTTAGCGGTGGCAGCTATGTTCACATACAACGCTATCGCCATGATTTAAGGCGCTGGAATAGTCTTTCAAGCCGTCAGCAAGAACAAGTGATGGGCACCACGCAAGAACACAATTTGGTAAGTAGCGAACAGTCTGAGTCATCGCACTGTGTAAGAGCAAGCACAGTTGCGCCAGATGGCGATGAGCCAAGGTTAATAAAGCAAGGCATGCCATACGGTGATATGGCCTCCCAAGGGTTGTTCTTTGTGAGTTGCAGCGCCAGTGCGCGGCCTTTTAAACAGATGCTCCATAGCCAAATATACGGCAATGGTGAAGGCGATTATGACAGATGGCTAGATTTTACCAGCGCTGAAACGGGCGCCGCGTTTTTCGCGCCATCCGTTAACTTTATTCGCCAGCAGGCAAAATTATCAGAAACCTAAAACGAAAAAGGCACTATTCAGTGCCTTTTTTTCGAGAGCGAATTAAAGCGTTGAAAATACTTTATCAGCTGCAGCAAGAGTTTGCTCAATGACGGCAGCGTCATGCGCTTTTGA
>NZ_JAFLMX010000318.1:0-10412 GCF_017849675.1 Alteromonas sp. AO-Serp | reverse complement strand
CCGTTACCAATTAAGGTAGCCCCTTTCACCGGTGCGGTAATTTTACCGTTTTCAATTAAGTAGGCTTCCGCGCTGGAAAACACAAATTTTCCTGACGTAATGTCTACCTGTCCGCCAGCAAAGTTCGGCGCGTAAATACCTTTGTCGATAGACGCGATAATTTCCTGCGGATCGTGTTGGCCTTCCAACATATAAGTATTCGTCATGCGGGGCATAGGCAAGTGTGCATAAGATTCACGACGACCGTTACCGGTAGGCGCAACGCCCATAAGCTTGGCGTTATGTTTATCCTGCATATAACCTTTCAAGATACCATCTTCAATAAGCACGTTGTGCGCTGTTGGTGTACCTTCATCGTCTACCGACAACGAGCCACGACGGTCGTTTAATGTGCCATCGTCAACAACCGTCACGCCTTTTGCTGCAACGCGCTGACCAATGCGACCGCTAAATGTTGATGCACCCTTACGATTAAAGTCGCCTTCAAGGCCGTGCCCTACCGCTTCGTGAAGTAATACACCGGGCCAACCGTTACCTAATACTACAGGCATAGCGCCTGCCGGTGACGCCACAGCCTGCATGTTTACGCGTGCCATGTGAAGGGCATCTTCTGCCAAGGTTTCGTAATACGGTTTTCCGTTTTCGTCTTGCTTAAAGAACGAGTAGGCATAGCGACCACCAGCCCCCGCTGAACCACGTTCACGTCTATCGCCTTGTTCTAGCAATACCGAGCAGTTCAAGCGCACCAGCGGGCGAATATCAGTAGCTAAAGTACTGTCACTGCCAGCAACTAAAATTTCTTCATACACACCGCTTAAGCTCACCACTACCTGATTAGCAGACGGCTCTTGTTTACGGATATAAGCATCTACTGCTTTTAAAAGCGAAATTTTCTCAGCGTCTTGCATCGCAAGAATAGGGTTATTTTCGCTGTATCGCGCTTGCACTGGTTTTTGTCCAAGCGAAGCAACTTGTTGTGAACCGCCGCTTGGCGCAATGCCACGAGCCGCTTTACACGCTTTGGTCAACGCTTCTTCGCTTATTTCATCTGAATAAGCGAACCCTGTTTTCTCGCCGCTAATTGCACGCACACCTACGCCGCGCTCTATGTTATAGCTGCCTTCTTTAATAATGCCGTCTTCCAACACCCAGCTTTCGTGCTGGCTTGACTGAAAATATAAATCGGCATAGTCGGTATCGTGACGATGAATAGTCGCTAAAGCACGCTCTAGCTTAGAGATATCTAGCCCTGAGTCAGATAATAAATGACGCTCAACAGATTTAGACAAAGTGACTCCTGAATCGGTTATGTTCGGCAACCGGCATATTCTGTTTAATGGTTTCTCTTTCTGCAATATCTACTTTTGCCGAGACTAACCCTACGTCGGTTTTGCGTTCGGCAAGGGTCTCCCCCCAAGGCGACAGTACAAGACTGTGACCGTATGTTTCGCGGCCATTTGCATGCACACCACTTTGATTTGCAGCTACCACAAAGCACTGCTTTTCAATGGCTCTGGCTTGCAACAACGCATGCCAATGCGCTTCTCCGGTGCGCTGGGTAAAGGCCGCTGGCAACACCAAAATATCGATATCGCCCATTGCAGTAAATAATCCTGGAAAGCGTACATCATAGCACACCGCAAGACCAATGTTGCCTATTGGCGTTTCAACAGTAACCACCTTGCTGCCCGCTTCGGTTGTCGCCGATTCACGATAACTGCCCGTGTTGTCGTTAACTGATACATCGAACATGTGAATTTTGCGGTAGTCTGCCAACACATCACCATCGGGGCCAAACAGCATGCAGGCTGCGGAAAACTTCTCTGGGCTATTGGTTTTCACTGGAAACGTACCCGAAACCAGATAGCACTGATATTGTGCAGCAAGCGCTGACAAACGTCGCTGAATCTCACCTTCGCCCTTTGTTTCTGCCACAGCAAGTTGGCCTTTGTCTTTACCGCCGAAATAAGCAAAACACTCTGGAAGCACAACTAAACTGTCTTTCTCAATCTTTGCCGATGCCATTTCGTTTGCAACGGTGTCGAGATTTTCTTCCACGCTTGGCGCAGATGTCATTTGTAATGCAACTAAATTAACCATCGATCACCTCCATTTTAAGCCTGCGTACGTCATCTTCCGTTATTGGCCTGTCTTGCGGGTTGGCTGGTACAGGCGCATTTTGCGCAGGTAAGCTGATGTCTTTGCTGTTGCGCTCAACTTCGTCGAACTTAGGATCTTTTATGGTACCTGTAACGCGATAGTTCACATTTGAAATGACTTTCGCAGAGGTTAGCACCTGATCTATGGCAAGAGCAGCGAGTGCAGTAGGCGGCGTAGCCAAGAAATACACTAAAAACGGTAAGTTCCCAGTTACGTTCGGTGCGAACGATACGTTGTAATTTAATCCACCGGTATTGAGATCGGTGAAGCCCGTGATCTCTATTTCACCAGCGCCGCCGTCAATTTCAGTATCGTCAGTATACGCTTTGCCATCAACAATACTTAACGTGCCGCCCATATCGTCGTAGAAAAACCCCTTAGCAAAAACGTCTCGAAAATCGAGGCTGAGCTTCCGCACTAACGAGTTCAAGCTAAACAGGGTAAAGATACGTGACCCCTTATCACTCAACTCAGTTAGATACCCATCTGAGAGCGACCACTCAACATTACCGTTTAGCTGTTCAAACCCGAAATCCATCGGCGCATTTGGCCAGTTGATATCAAACGCCACATTTGCGCTAGAATCTTTTATACCTGATTCAACACCGTACTCTTTTAGCATCTGCCCAACGTCGGGAGACGTTAATGTTCCGTTTAACGCGCTTTGAATCTCGCCTCCCATGTGCTTCCAATAACCCGTTGCGGTAACGTTAGTTTCATCAGATTTCACTAGAAGCTGGCGAATGGCTAAACCATTCTCTTCCTTCGCGATGTCTAAGGTAATTTCACCTAAATCGATGCCGTGCACGCCACAGGACTGACAATAAAAATAAATGGGCGGTAGCGTATTTGGGTCAATATTGTAGGGCGACTCGCCTTCCTCACTTGGCATAACACTATTCGTAGCTAACTCAACGCCGCTCTCTGAACCGTTTTTTGTCGCCCCCCCGGCTTGAGCAGGCTTCTCTAGTGATAAATAGTCGGCATTTATCTCAATGCCCTGCTCGTCTAAATCACTATTAATACGAATAGTGGCTCTTGCCTGAGGCGACGCTAAGTCTAGGATCCAATCTTTATTGCGTTCTGTTGCACTAAGCTGCGCATCTTTAATACTGTGGCCAGCAAAATTTAGCTTGTCGGCTTTGGCGAATATCCGCGAGGGAGTACCAAACAAATTCGCTTTTTTGCTTTCGTTTGATTGGATACTCGATTGAGCATTTGTTTTTGCAACGGCGGTGCTGGTGTCTTTCCCTTTACCGGAAAGTAACATATTTATAGTGGTAAACCATTCTTGCACATCAGCTTGAGCTAGATTCGCACTGATACTAAAACCTGTACCAATATTGGCTATATCGCTTTCGCCAAGTGCCAAGTGCGCACGTGAAAACTGCATTTCTTTGTGCGGTAGTACGCCATCAAAACGAATGTTATCACCAAGTGACGCCTCCACATTTGATGCTTTGCTATCGCCTTTACTGGTAATAAGCAGCGGTAAACTGCTGCCCGCTGGCGTATCGAAGGGAGCAGGCAATACACTTTGTGTCGCCGTTAAATCTGCAGTTAAATTGGCAGTATAGTTAAACCCACTGTTTGAAAGCGACAGTTGAACTGTAGTGTTCCAATCACTTTCGCCGTCGATGTATTCGGTGAGGTCTGTATTCACATAGTTAGCCAGCGGGTGTACATGCCATCGCCCGCCTAACTCTACATTTAGGTCGTATGTGTCGCCCTGTCTACCGGATAGCGACAAGTTCACCGGCTGTTTAAGAAACTGCGCCTGAAGCCCACTTGCGTCTATATCGCCATTAACAAATGACACCTCTCCCGATGCCTTATCAAATAGCATATTTGTGGTCGCAACAAAAACGGGGTTATTCGACAAGTGCGCCGTTCCCGATGCCACCACATCTTTGCCTTTAAACGGGATATCAAGCTTTATATCGGCAGATAGAGGCCCGCCAATTTGCACGTCTTCGTTAAGTACTTTGCCTAAAGATTTTTTAAGGGACGAATCCATCATTAACGCGGTTAGCGCGTTACCAGTGCCAGTACCATTGGCATAAATAATCAGGCGAGCATCTGGACTAAAGCTTGGAATGGCAGCCGACATATCACTGATTTTCATACCAGCAAGCGTCGCACTAGGGCTCTCCATCACTAATGCATTATTCACAAAATACAAAGATAGGTCTAAGTTATTAAGTGCCGGCCAGTCTGGCGCAAAAAGAAAATCCCCCTGCTCAATATCGACATACGCCTGAAAAATGCCTGTGTTGTCGTCAAACGGGAAGTCACTCGTGCGACCGTGCCACAGCACGCGCGCATTTGCGATTTCACCTTCTCCTGTAAACGCACGAGTAAGGTATTTGTCGGTATTGGCCCCCATTAAAGAAGGGGGAAATAAACTGCTCACCTCATTTAGCGCCAATGGGCTTACATCCACATAAAGCGACATAAACCCTGTCGACGTATTCAGTTTAAACTGCGGGTGAAGAGTAACGACATCACTATCGAACAGCATATCGCTGCCTTTTACTACCCACTGCTTGTCTTCGCTATCTATCTGCTCTGGGTAAATATAAAACTGAGATTTAAACAGGTTTATATTGACGTCTTTCTTAATTACGCCGTTGGCACTTAGTAAGCTATCCGCACTCTCTAAGTAGATAGCGCCATTATTTTTATACCAGAAAAAGTCTGCATCTAGCGACGAAAGACCTGGTACCTTATCTGTTTTGTCCCACTGCAAATCTAGCACTTTAGCTGCTAAAGAAGGCTGGCCGTTGTGCCATTGAACCTGCAACGTGGCCAACTCGCCTTTTGGATTAAGCCCGCGTATTTCTTCTTCACTGGTATCATCCATGAAAAGCGGTAACAGCAGCAGAAAGGGGTTAATTTGCACTGGCTTTACGGTGTTTATCAGCGCATCACCATTTGCACTTATACTGCCAATTAGGTCTGTTGTAAGGGTCTCGTTGCTCGAATTAAGCACCAATTGATCCACTCGGACATTCCAGCCTCCCTGTCTGTTCTCATCGTTAGGCAACGCCTGAAGACTACCTCCGCTGATACCTGTTACCGTTTTCGCGCGGCCACTGCCCCACTCTAAAAGGCTTTCACTAAGCTCGGCTTGTACGCTAGTGACTTCACTTTGAGAAAAGTTAGTCCATACTTCAAAGTTTGCGCGGCTTTGCGCTAGTGGACGCTTGGTTTTGATGAGATCGCTAACCCACGGAGAAATATCGAGCTCTTCTGCTTTGGCGTAAAACACGCCGTCAAAGTCTTCCCGCGTGCCCGTGATATCAATTATAAACGACGCCGAGTTAGCCGCTAAATCTGCAACCTTAAGCTGACCTAAACCTTGGTGTCGCTCTTCATGGTTGTTCCACGATAAACTTTCAATATCAAATGAATTGGTTTCATTAAGATGAGTGACAGATACCACCCCGTCTTCTAACGAGAAGCTTTGAAGCTGCTCTAAAAACAGACGCTCTAGTGCATTTACTACAGGGAAGTTATTCTTATCGCCTCCAGAAAGACGATCGGCGTCAATATCAAGCTTAAGACCACGCAGCTCAAAACGGGTAGATGAGATAAGTTGGTGGCGTAGCGATTCCCAAAAATCTAGCTCGACGTAGATTTGCCTGATATCCAATGCAACAGGGGAAGCATCGTTTTTAGCCAACGACACCGAATTGAGCACAATACTTGGACCATTGCGCTGCCAAACAGCATGCACACTTTGGATGGATAGGTTTACGCCATACTGCTCATTAATATAATTTTCCAACAGGTGTTTGTTGTGCTCAATATGCGGCAGAGCATAGCGTGCAGCGCTTAAAACAAGCGCGAAAAGTACAAGCAATACGGCGAGTAGCAGCCAAAACTTCTTAAGTAGATAAGCGGCTACCGACGAAAAATTTGTCACATTTTGCCTTTGTATACGTTAATGCATTACATCATGACGACGTCGTACTTATCCTGATTGTACAATGTTTCTGTTTGAACCTTGATTTGTTTAGACACAAATACTTCCAGTTCTGCCAGCATATGAGACTCTTCACCCATTAAGGCTTCCGCCACTTTTGGTGAAGCGTAAACCACAAACTTGTCTGCGTCGTAGGCGCGATTCACCCGTACAATTTCACGCATAATTTCAAAGCAAATGGTTTCAATGGTTTTTACCGTGCCTCGCCCTTTACACACCGGGCATTCTCCGCACAATATATGCTCAATGCTTTCACGGGTGCGTTTACGGGTCATTTCAATTAGCCCTAGCGCAGTAAAACCGTGAATATTTATCTTGGCTCTGTCCTTGTTCGTCGCCACCTCTAATGAGTGTAAGACACGTCGTTTGTGGTCTGGTTCAATCATATCGATGAAGTCGATAAGGATCATCCCACCCAAGTTGCGCAATCTTAACTGACGGGCAATTGCCTGCGTCGCCTCAATATTGGTGTTAAAAATCGTTTCTTCTAAGTTCCGGTGGCCAACAAAAGCGCCCGTATTAATATCGATTGTAGTCATCGCTTCGGTCTGATCAATGATCAAGTAGCCGCCAGATTTTAAATCGACACGGCGTTCCAAGGCTCGCTGCGCCTCATTTTCCACATCGTATAAATCAAAAATAGGTCTATCACCCGGGTAGTATTCGAGCTTGCCGTTCATTTCAGGCACGTACTCTTTGGTGAACTGGTGAAGTTCATTGAATGATAGTTTCGAGTCGATTCGAATTCTGTCGAGCTCTGTACCAACAAAGTCGCGTAGCACTCGTCGTGCTAGCGGTAAGTCTTCGTAAAGCACGTTCGACTTACGCTTTTTCATACGCGACTGAATTTTATCCCACAGCCTTCGCAAAAATGCTGCGTCGGACTGCAGTTCGTTTTTGCCCACGCCTTCAGCCGCAGTACGCAGAATGAAGCCACCGTTTTCATCACAAAACTCTTGCACCAGCGACTTTAAGCGCTCTCTTTCTGCTTCTTCTTCAATGCGTTGAGATACGCCTACGTGAGTCACCGAAGGCATAAATACAAGATAACGGCTGGGGATAGTAATGTCTGTGGTAAGGCGTGCGCCTTTGGTACCGATAGGATCTTTCACTACCTGAACCACAATATCTTGACCGTCTCGCACCAACTCGCGAATGTCTTGCTTTTGAATATGGCTTGCCGAGACTTCTTCAGCAATTTCATTGTGAATGACAATGTCAGATGCATGTAAGAAGGCGGCCTTTTCTAAACCGATATCAACAAATGCTGCCTGCATTCCCGGTAATACACGGCTAACTTTACCGCGATAGATATTGCCAACCAAACCGCGTTTGGTATGACGCTCTACGTGAATTTCTTGCAGTATTCCGTTTTCAATAAGCGCCACCCGTGACTCTGACGGGGTAACGTTAATAAGCAGTTCAGCACTCACGACACAACTCCAAATGCATTAAGTAATTGGCGGGTTTCGTACAGTGGTAGGCCTATTACGGCACTTGCACTGCCGTTAATGGAAACTACAAACTCACCACCAATACCTTGAATAGCGTAACTCCCTGCTTTGTCGGCAGGTTCTCCTGTTTCCCAGTATGCGTCAATTTGCTCATCCGTCAATGCTGCAAAAGTCACAGATGTGGTAATTACTTGAGTCTGCTGCTGAGCGTTATCAAGCACACAAATAGCGGTAAGGACGTCATGAGTTTTACCAGAAAGCATAGTGAGGATGCGCTTAGAATCTGCTTTGTCTTCTGGCTTGCCAACACTTTGTCCGTTAAACGATATTAGGGTGTCGCTGGCCAGAATAACCTTGTCGTCGGTCATTGCCTGCTGATCCTCAAGGTATGCTTTCACCACTTGGGCTTTTTCACTGGCAAGCCTTGCGACAAGCTCCATCGGTGGCTCGTTGTCACGGGGCGACTCGTCAATATCGGCAGGCTGTATTGTATGGGCTATGTTCATTTGCTTGAGCAAAGCGGTGCGTCGTGGAGAGGCTGACGCTAACACTACCGATTTTGTCATTGGCTTACCTTTGGTTTAATCGAGAACGTGTTTGGGTTACGAAATTGAAAACTGTCTGCGCGTGCGTCGAAGCAGCCAAAATACCCACGGCCACAACACCATTGACGTTATCACTGGCCACAGGTAATCGACTTGGAAATAAATATCAGTCAGTAGATGCTGCACCCAAAATGTAAGTAAGTGATATAGCGCCGATAGTAGGCCGATAATAATGGCTTGCTGCCATACAGAATAATTACGCAACCGCTGGTAGTTAGCTGCTAAAACGTATACGCATATACTCAACCCAAGGCTATGAATACCTAAGGTTGTGCCTACCAATACATCCATGGCTACGCCCGTTAAGAAGGCTACACCCACATTCACTCTGTGGGGCAACGCCATGCTCCAATATGCTAATACAACCAGCACCCAGTCAGGACGGTACACATCTACTTGAGTGGGCAGTGGAACAATTTGCAGTACCAGAGCAACTAACAGACTAACCCATATAACGAGGTTACGTTTACGCATCTGAAGATTCTTCCTCGTTTACAGCTGGCTTATCAGTGTCGTCAGTTGAGTTAGCATCAGACTCATTTTCTGACTCAGGTGTGTGCCATAACAGCAATAGGTGTCGAAGCCTGTCTAGGTTTGCTAAAGGTGTGACAATAACACGAGCAAAAGGGCGGCTTTCATCTCGGACGACTTGTGACACTCTTGCCACAGGATAACCTTCTGGAAAGACCTTTCCTAAGCCAGACGAAATTAATGTGTCACCTTCTTGAATATCGACACTATGAGGAACATGCTCTAGATACAGCTCGTTTAGTGCGCCGCTTCCGGTAGCGATAAAGCGAATATCGTTTCGAAGAGATCGCACAGGAATAGCGTGGGTAACGTCGGCAATCAGCAATACACGGCTGTTTGTAGACCCAACTTCCATTACCTGACCCACTATGCCCTTATCATCAATAACTGGCTGAGACAGATATACGCCATCTATCGCCCCCTTGTTGATAACCACCTGCTGGCTGTACGGGTTTTTATCCACCGCCATTAACTCAGCAACCATTTTTCGAGAAGAAACCCGAATAGGTGCCTGCAGTAACTCTCGTAATTGCGCGTTTTCTTTCGCAATTACATCGAACTGCTGGAGCTTTTCGCTCATTAACAACAGCTGATTATTAAGTTTCTGGTTTTCGGCCAGCAATTGCTCTTGAGAGGTAAGGCGCTGGGCACTTTCATTTAGCATTAAACCGGGAAGGTTTGCTAAATACTGAAGTGGGCTCATTAATGAGTTGAGATAAACCCGCGTTGATTTGAAACCGTCTAGCTTATGATCGACAAATATCAGAATCACCGACAGCACAAGCGCCAGTGTAAGCCTGTTATTTAACGAAGGGCCGCGGGTAAAAATAGTATCCATGATACAAATAAGGCAACCTTACGGTTGCCTTTCCTGTTTATTCGTAGCTAAACAGGTCGCCACCGTGAAGGTCAATCATATCGAATGCCTTACCACCGCCGCGTGCTACACAAGTAAGCGGATCATCAGCAATAACAACTGGAATGCCCGTTTCTTCCATTAGCAATCTATCTAAGTCTTTAAGTAACGCGCCACCACCGGTAAGTACCATACCGCGCTCAGAAATGTCTGAAGCAAGCTCTGGCGGAGACTGTTCTAGCGCCACCATAACGGCTGAAACAATGCCGGTTAGTGGCTCTTGAAGCGCTTCAAGAATTTCGTTTGAGTTAAGCGTGAACCCGCGAGGTACGCCTTCTGCTAGGTTGCGACCGCGCACTTCAATTTCGCGCACTTCTTCACCTGGATAGGCAGCACCTATTTCATGTTTGATGCGTTCAGCGGTTGCTTCACCAATTAGTGAACCGAAGTTACGACGAATGTAGTTGATAATAGCTTCATCAAACTTGTCACCACCAATGCGAACAGATGATGAATAAACCACACCGTTAAGTGAGATAATAGCTACTTCTGTAGTACCACCACCGATATCGACCACCATTGAACCGGTTGCTTCAGATACCGGTAAACCCGCACCAATTGCAGCCGCCATTGGCTCATCGATAAGGTAAACTTCACGAGCGCCAGCGCCTAGGGCTGACTCTTTAATTGCGCGGCGTTCTACCTGTGTTGAACCACATGGAACACATACCAATACACGCGGGCTAGGACGCAAGAAATTGTTGTCGTGCACTTGTTTAATAAAGTGCTGAAGCATTTTCTCGGTCACATAAAAGTCG
>NZ_JAFLMX010000290.1:0-7582 GCF_017849675.1 Alteromonas sp. AO-Serp | reverse complement strand
AACGGCCATGTAAGACTCCTTGTAATCGGTTTAGCTTTATTTTAACCCAGGAGTATTTTAGTTAAAGCGAATAGTCGTAAAAATATGCCTATTCGATGCGTGCACTAGACAAACAGAGCCAGCTTTCTTTAACAAAGCCCTATTATTGGTAAACACTACCTAGTGAATACACACTTTTGAAGAACACCAAATATGTCTTAGCTACAATTTCACTACCCTACTTGCAAAGTAGCGCCATCGGGCATAGTCACTTCAATCTTCATGTTACCACCAACCGCTGCTAAATAAGCCGCTGCACGTTGAAGTGAAACGTCCTGAATACGTTTTGATTCCAACTTACTTACGCCAGAAGCTGTGACCGATAACGCCATTGCTACTACTTCCTGTTTAACTCTGTGCTGCTTTCTAATGTCACCTAGTGTGATTTCTTTCATTGTCTTTTACCGAGAATTACGGGCATTAAAAAAGCCCAGATGGTGATACCTTCTGGGCTTTTGCAAAACGTTCTACCTGCAGTGCCCAGAAACCAATACTTGCCCCTGAACACCGACGGTCAGGTGCAATCAGTAATTAAAATTATAAAAATAACCAGTTGAAACGTTTTGCATGATAATTCTCTTTTCACAATGCGCTTGTACAATCGGCCCTTTGCCGCGACTAAGCTAAATGTATTGGCCTCGGTGCTTTTTAAATATATAGCAGCGGCCTTCTGTTACTTATCCTTAACCATACCATGTAGATAAGCAATAGCAATGACTTTCCAAAAAGGAAAGTGCCGAAAGCCGGCTATAAGCGCTTTATTAGGCAAGTAGAGGCTTTAAAAAACGTACGTTATCACCCACCGCCGCTTGCTTAAGTGATGCTAGAAAATTGGGGACCTGGTCGCTTCCTTCTTCAGGAGACCAGCTTGCAAAGCCTTTATCATCGGTGACTTCGTAAGGACCCTGTTTAACTTCCATGAAAACTACTGGGCTATGACACACCGTTGCGTGCCAGGTATTAGGAGGAATCTCAATTCCGCTGGTCTCTCCACGAGCCGTTAGCGTCACTCTGTTTTCAACGTCGCCATCGTCGCTGAAAAATAGAATGTCTAACTCGCCCTCTACCACCATGAAGAACTCCCACTTATGAGACTGTACATGTCGATGAGGCCGCACGTAGGAGTCAGGCATCATTGCAATAAACAAACGCTGTACCATGTCGGTATAAGATTTATGTACGTTCAAATTAGCCCGTCGGCGAGGACTTTCCTCAGCCGACTGTTTAAGCGTTTCAAACAACGCTTTATCAAAATACTGAATCTTATCCAACATCACACCCTGTCTATTATTGCGATAGTAATTTAAAGCGTATCGCTCCTCCCCCCGATGGCGCAAGCTTTAATGACAAGACATCAGCAGACGTCACTACCTTTTTCTCGATGTTCATTGCGTAGGGGTTTGTTTTCCAATGCGCTTTCTCTCCATCCAGATAGAACTGCGCTTCATACTGCTGACCTTCCTCTAGAAAGGTTAGCGGTAGTGATAACTCTCTGGCTTCTTCATTCGTAATCGCACCAACAAACCAATCGTTTTCAGAGTAGGATGTGTGCTTGCTCGCTTTACGCGCCATTACAATATATTCGCCCACTTCTCCTTGAAGCGCTCTACTATGAGACCAATCTGTAGGGACGTCTTTGATAAACTGAAACGCCGGTAAATTATTCTCATAATTACGAGGTAAGTCTGCTGCCATTTGGATAGGGCTGTACAGCACTACATATTGGGCCAGTTGCTTGGCAAGCGTTGTTTGAGGGCGCATAACCTCTCCTTTGCCCCACTCTATTCCGCCGTCATTTTTTCTTATGTAGTCAAAATTGAAAATGCCAGGTGTGAAATCCATCGGACCAGCGAGCATGCGAGTAAACGCCAACATGGGAATATGGTTAGGCGGATTAGGTGCCGCCCACCCTGAGTTGTATTCCTGACCACGAGCGCTTTCTCGCGATATCCAGTTCGGATAAGTACGGCGAAGGCCGGTATCTTTTACCGATTCATGAGTGTTGATGGACAACTGATATTTCGCAGCGGTTGTGACGTTTTTAATGAAATGATTTACCACGTCCTGGCTGTCGGTATATTCATAGCGCAGTACGTTGTTGTCGTCGCGCACTTTGAGATTTTGGCCATGGGCAACATAGCCCGTTTTAATTTGAAAGCCCCCCAGCTTGTTGTACAGGGCAAAACCGTCTTCCATCTGCGCTTCGTAGTTGGTTATTCCTCCTGATGTTTCATGGTGTCCTATTAACTTCACGCCAACTTTCTCGCCGTAGCTGGTCACCGCTTCAATATCAAAGTCTGGATAACTTTCTGTGAAAGAAAATAACTCTGAATTCGCTATCCAATCACCATCCCAACCTTTATTCCAACCTTCAACCAATACACCATCAAAACCGTGTTTAGCGGCGAAGTCCATGTATTGCTTTGTGCGCTGAGTAGTAGCACCATGCTTGTCTCCAGAGCCCCACGTATACTCATCAATGTGCATTCCCCACCAAATACCTATGTATTTTCCTGGTTCAACCCAGCTCACGTCACCGAGTTTATTTGGCTCATTAAGATTCAAAACAAGGTATGAATTAACCAAATCCGTTGCGTCATTTCCTAACGTAATAGTGCGCCATGGAGTAACAAAACTGCCAGTTTTATGCACCAAACTCCCGTCGTGACGAGGTGCCAGCGACGCTGTAAAACGCCCTAACTCTTGTCTTTTAAGGCTCATACCCGCGTAATCAACAAGGGCAGCTTCATGAATAGCGACATGAGTGCCGTTTTCATACTTCACCGTGAATGGCGTGTGAGCGGTGTGAACGTCTTGCAGATTAGTGGATTGATAAACATATTCATATCTATCTCGACCATGGGCAGGGATCCAAAACGCTTTTGCTTGATGAGAATCGACTAAGTTAAATTCAGTCAGCTCTCTAGTAATTATGCGATTACCGCTTGCAGGTAGCTCGTAGCGAAAGCCGATACCATCGTTAAAAACTCTGGCTCTCACAAGAAAAGTGCGGTCTTTATCGCTAGGGTTATAGAACTTGACCAAAAGCTCATTGTGGTTGTCGCGAATGTTTCGCTGCTCTCCCCACGGCTGCTGCCATGTTTGATCCACCGTATTCCTGCTTATCTCTTCTACTTTAAAGTCGCGATATAAAGGGGCGGCTTTTGCAAAAGTAAAACCAAGCTTACCGAGCCCTAAAACGGGTTCTCCATTAAATGACACCCGATATTGCGCTAATTCGCCATCATCTGTGAACGATAACTTTACTTTTTTATCTGGGGAGAGAACCGACAACTCATTAGCTATTGAAGGCAAGGAGACGGCCAATAGAAGGAGCAAAAATACGCGCATCAAATATCCAACAAAAGTTGTTAACCTAATGTTAGTATCAAGTGATAGCGAATTTTTGCAACCTATTTCTTAATCGATTAAGCCTATTTTTTGGTTAGCGCTTATTTTTCTTCATCCTACGGCTTTGTTCTTGACGCTTCTCTTCTCGTTTTTCTTTCCGATCTTTCTTATCCGGCGTTAACGAGCCTGTTTTGAATTTTGCTTTACGCTTGGCTTTCGCTTCAGCTTTCTTCGCCGCCTCAAGTGCCATTTCTTCTTTTTCGACTTCCAGCATTTCTGGTGTCTCAAGGGTTATTCGCCCTAACTTACCCGACTGCAGTTCTTTAAGCAGGATCTCGCATATTTTATGAAGGTTTACACGACCACCCGCTTGAATTGCCCCACGCGTTTTGGCGGCGGCTTCCAGAAACTCTATTTCAGTATCTGGCAACTCGTCCAGCTTGTAGCGCTCCTTCATTACCTCTGGATACGCTTTAATGAGGTAATCTGCCGCAAAAAAACCGACATCGTCGTATTCCATGGCAGTATTTTTAACAGCGCCCGATGAAGCTAACCGATAAATTGAATGTGGGTTTTCAAGCTTAGGCCACAGTACTCCCGGTGTATCAAACAAGATAATACCGCTGCCTAAATTTATGCGCTGCTGGCTTTTCGTTACAGCGGGCTCGTTGCCTGTTTTAGCAATGATTCGGTCGGCTAGAATATTAATTAGCGTCGATTTACCCACGTTAGGTATACCTGTGATCATAGCTTTAATTGCTTTTGGCTGACCTTCTTTATACGAACAAATGCTTTTAACCAGCTGCATAATTTGCTTGCTGTTGCCCGGGTTATCGCTAGAGGTCGTGATCGTCTTCACGCCGCGCTCTTTCTCTAAGCTCTCCTGCCAGCGCGCAGTAATTTCTGGGTCTGCCAAATCATACTTATTAAGAATTTTAATACAGGGTTTATCGCCGCGTATTTTTGCAATTTCAGGGTTTTCACTTGAATATGGAATACGTGCGTCAAGCACCTCAATAAGAATGTCTACTTGATTAAGCGACTCTTTAATTTCTTTCAGGGCCTTGTGCATATGCCCTGGGAACCATTGTAATGCCATGGTTGTTTCCTATCGTAATCGAGTTGAGGGGAGTGTGCTTAACGGGTTAATTCATAAGCGCAGATATTCACAGCGCTGGCTAAGTTTAACGAGTCAATCTTACCGCTTCCCGCAATGGTATACGCCGTTGCGTTTAGCTTTGATAGTGCGTCAACAGGCACGCCACGGGCTTCGTTACCAAACAGATAACACTGATAATCACCAAAGGTGTTAGAGGTGATATTACTACCATTCATATCCAAGAAAGCGAAACGTTCGAACCGCTCGCCTAGGCTTTCAAGCGCCACGTTTAATTCCATGTTTACATGGAAAATAGCCCCCATACTTGAGCGTACAACTTTCGAGTTGTATGGATCTACGCTATTTGGGCTTAGTAATAATGTAAAATCCCCAAACCACGCTAGCGTTCTTAGTATGGTGCCTAAGTTGCCAGGGTCTTGAACTTCATACAAATAAATGTACTTTTCGGCACTGGATTTGTTTGCTGAAATGCTGGTTTGTGACCGCTCTGAATATAACGCGGAGTTAGGAAGTGGAACGCGAGCAATAATACCTTGAGGTGACTTAGTATCGCTGAGTTGCTGCATTTGTTGAGACGATACCGTTTCCACCTTCATATTAGAGACTGAAGAATCAAGTTTTTCTTTCAGCCACGCCTCATAATTAGCTGTCACATAAAGGGTTATATCACCTAATGTACTGCTGTCATGCTGAGCAACATTAATTAACTCTAAAACTAAGTGCTCTCCTTCCACCAAATAGAATCCGAACTGCGTTCTAAATTTCTTTTGATGAAGCTTTTTCACGTCACTTAGTTTCATTTGCACTGCCCTTTTTATAACTTTCGGCGCAAGTGTAAGGTATGAAACCCAAAACGCAAAGCGGCAACGCTTAATAGTGAAACAAATAATGAGAGAAAAAGATTGTAGTGGAGAAATACGGGATAAAGGAGAGTATCAAAAAGGCGTTTCAAATATACTTGTAAACGCCTTTTTAATTACCGAGATACCAAGACACCTAAAGCGTTCCAACGTTTGCGTGGCTCACCAATTGGAATACATAAGCAGGCCTCTTCTTTTTCACTTGGTAAAATCTGACATACAACATTTGCACTTTTAAACTCGTGAGCAAGTTCTGTTGCAAATATTTCCGTCACACCTTCCACCAGCACAAACTCGTTTTGCTTTTTCAACGCTGTAGCCAACTCTTCTACCGCTTTTAGTGAAAGGGGCCACAAAGTACGCAATACTCTTAACGATGCAACTGAGGTGATATCGCCACCTTGAATTTGTACTTTAAACATTGAATTACTCGTCTAATGTTGTTGCTTCTTGAGTATCATCACTCGTTGACGCTAATGACGTGCCAGCGGCAAATCCACCTGCGCCTGCTAAACCAATACCAACGACACCAACTCCGATTTCACCAAGCGTTGCAGCGCCCGCAAGAGCAATGGGCACTGTTGCTAACCCTGCTGTGCCAACAATGGCAATACCCAAACCAATCATAGCAATACCAACGCCTAGCTGCTCCCAACCATCAAAGCCGCCGGACACCATTTCAATTTCACTTGTATTTAACTCTTTCATTTACATTTCCTTGTTTTATTAGGCTTCCATTCGAAGCCAAAAACAGGGTAAAAAATGGAATAACAAATAGAAACTGTTCGATGGACGGGTTTTAAAACACTTAAGAGCTAAAGCATCGTCCAAACTGGTTTGGTTCGCTTTTTTTCCTACTGTTGGTAAGCGACAACATAAATTTCACCGTCGTAAATACCTTGGACGGTAAGCTTCTGGCTTGCCAGTGCCTGAAGGTAGTCAATGTGCGCTTGTTCCACTTTCTGTCCAGGAACAATAAGCGGAATACCAGGCGGATATGGTGTAATTAAACCTGCTGCAGTGCGTCCAACGCTGTTTTGCCATGGAATGGCTTCCCTAGGGCTGAAAAACGCTTTTGACGGAAGGTCATCTAAATGAATTGGCGGAATGTCTGCCGGTAACGGACTCTTGCTCTTGCGCTTGCTTAGGTTAACGGCGCCATCATCAAGACGTTTTAACGCGTTGTATAGCCTTACAATTTTAGAGCGCATTCCACCTAGCGTAAGCAGTACTAGAATAGTGCTATGAGTGAACTTCTCTATTTCTAAACCGACTTCGTCCATCAAGAAACGATGTATTTCTTGATTAGAGTAATCTAGCGCAGATACGTCAATTAAGATTTTAAGCGGGTCGTGCCCAATGTTATCGCTTTCAAAGTGAGAAAACATATTTGCAAAGTCACTAGGCGAAAGTATTTTAAGTCGCTTGAACTTGGCCATTTGCGATTTGAGTTCGGCAACATTGCTTAATAGCTCATTAAGGATTTTGTAGCCTTCCATTTCCAGCTGCTGACGACATACATCAAGCGAGGCAATCAGTTGATACTTGGGCGAGGTACTGGTGTGAATTGCAAACACTTCTTTAAAAAAGTCTTTATCGAAATCTGGATCGTTTACATGAATAAAGGATGCTTGCGAGAACGCCGACACCACTTTGTGCGCAGAGTGAGTAATATAGTCTGCCCCAGCGGCGATAGCCGAGTAGTCACGCAATGCAGGATGGAACAAGGAATACGCAAACCATGCTTCGTCAATGAACACTTTAATGCCATGCTCGTGGGCTAAATTTACGACTTGCTTAAGGTCAGTCAATAACCCGTCGTAGGTACAGCCCGTCAAAACGATAAGTTTAGCGTCAGTATTTTCTTCAATAAGCTGCTTAATTTGCGCTATTCTAGGCGGTGAGAAAATACCGTATTCAGGGTTAAATACACTGTCTAAATACACCGGCATGGCTCGCGCCTGAATAATGCCGTAGTGCACTGACTTGTGGCAGTTTCTGTCGGCAATTACTTTGTCGCCTTCGCGCAACAGCGTCTGCAAAATGATTTTGTTTGATGTCGAAGAGCCGTTCGTGACGAAATAGGAATGGCGAACTTCAAATGTATTCGCGACAGCGGCTTGCGCTTTACCAATAGCGTGAGTGCCATCTGATAGTGAGCCCAGCGAGTCTACGCTTACCGATAAGTCACTAACAAACACGTTACGACCAA
>NZ_JAFLMX010000046.1:0-26927 GCF_017849675.1 Alteromonas sp. AO-Serp | reverse complement strand
GTATCTGAATTATAGAGTTAGAGACGCGCCCAAAAATTTGCATGGTTGTAGGCAATCTCCCTCATCATGACTATTTCCTAAATTCTGCCGATGAACGGGCTATTCTAATTACAAATCAGCCTCAACTGTTTACCAATTCGCGAAAATCCATTATTCTCCATATTGGTTATGTTTAATGCTTAAGAAATGTTTAAATTCATATCAAAACTAATATTAGTGTTTACAGTGCTATCTGCCCTCGTCGGGCAAGCGATGGCTGTAGATACTATGAGTTTTGAAATGGATATTGATAACAAACATTACAATAGTAATTCTGAATCGAATTGCTCTACGAACATGAGCCATGGTATGAGAGTAGATTCTATAAGTTCCGAAAACGCTAGTATTAAAGATTGTTGCAACACTTCGGAATGCACATGCCCACCAGGTGGTTGTACTCATGCTCCCGTCCTTATAGCTTCCATGATGATTGTTCAACACCCAGTGGTGCCGGACGCTTCATTTGGCTTGTTCTTCCAACAGCCAGTTTCAGTAACTTCCTCACTTTTTCGCCCACCGATATTTGCCTAACACAGGGTCAGTGCGTCCAAATTTCACGCACAATTTGTTTTAGTTCCTGTTTATTATCTAGGTGCTAGCGTACCTATATGTGCCAGCTTTGTCTGGAGGCAAAAATGTTAAAAAAAATCATCTATCAAGCTGCGGTATTACTGCTAATTCTACCTAGTATTGCCATGGCAAATATCCACCATGGCGCAAACGACGTCTTCGAATTATTAGTTTATAAATCACCATCGTGTGGATGCTGCAAAAAATGGATAACCCATTTAGAAAACCAAGGATTTCAACTACGTACAAAGGACTTTCATAACTTGAGCGACATCAAGAACGAATACGGAATTTCGCCAAATCTTCGCTCTTGCCATACCGCTGTTACAGAAAATGGCTTTGTATTTGAAGGCCATGTCCCTTCTAAGTTTATAAAACGATTCTTGTTAGAAGAACATCCAAAGGCTATCGGGTTATCTGTTCCAGCTATGCCAGTAGGTTCACCCGGAATGGAAGTAGCAGAGCAGTTTATGCCTTATACCGTTTTCATTATATATCAAGATGGGAGCTACGAACCTTACGCGAAAGTAGAAAGCTACGAAAGTCAATTCGATTGAAGTCAAAGTTAAACAAATAAATGCGCACTTTTGACAATCAAAGCAATTTTAATTTTTAAAAACCAAAGATAGAGGTAATCATGAAAGCACTTGTTAAATCATTTGCAATATTTAGTGTACTGCTAAGCAGCGTGGCATTAGCACATGAGGCTATAGAAATTAAATCTAGCACACCAAGCAAAAATGCAATGCTGATGGAGGCCCCAATGGAACTATCAGTCAGCTTTACCAAGGGAGTTAGATTAATAAAAGTAGGTTTAAAAGATAGTGAAGGTGCGAAAGTTGATTTTGGCTTTGAACCTCCGAAAGAGGTTGCAACGGATTATTCTTGGACCTTACCTAAATTACGTCCAGGTTCATACAATGTTGAGTTCATCATGCTTGGCTCCGATGGGCACAAGATGAAAGATAGTTTTGGATTTATGGTGCACTAAAAAGGGGGATTCAGCTGTGGAAATGTATATCTGGAACACTGTAATTGTAGTGTCAAAGCTAATGTTTTATTTAGGTTTCGCGGCCACAGCTGGATATACATTTTTCTGGCGAGATATTAACGATAATAGCACAAATTATACAACGCCATCTTATAGCGCTGTATGGGTAAAGGTTTGTGTCTTTGTTGCGTTTATTTCTAATGCAGTGTGGTTTATCGCGAACACTGGAGCGATGGTAGAAGAGGGAATTCAAGGCGCACTTGACCCCTTTATGCTTAAGATAATGTTGAGTTCTCCTATCGGTGAAGTCACCTTGTATCGTGCGGGGGGGTTAGCCGTAGCTTTAATAACTATCTACTTGTTGAAATTTAAACCTCTTAAACCTTTCCTAAGGTTAAAGTCTTGCTTACTTGTGCTGTGTCTATTCACGCTCTCGTACACATTTACTTTAACTGGCCACGTTTCTGAATTAGGAAGTGTTGCTCGAATACTACTTATGGTTCACGTATTTGTTATGGCTTGGTGGTTTGGTGCATTGATTCCGTTAAAGCTCTCCTGCCATTACCAGAGCTACGAAAAGCTTTATAAATTAATGGATAGGTTTGGTACGCAGGCGGCCGTATTGGTTACCTTATTATTATCTGCAGGCATTTGGCTAGCTCTTCAATTGGTAGGTAGTTTTGAAGGGTTATTTAGCTCCATATATGGGCAAACTCTTCTTGTTAAAATGTTCCTTGTAACTAGCATTCTAGCTATTGCTATACGGCACAAACTGAAATTAGTCCCAAAACTTAAAAGTGGCTCGGGAAGCGAAGCACTCTCAAAATCCATTTCATTAGAGTTAACAATAGCAGTTGCTATTTTAATCATTACTTCTGGGCTTACGAGCATTGTAGGTCCCGAGAGATAAAACTTAGAAGAGAAATTCAAATGAAAATTAAATTATTAGTCTTACTATTTATCATGCCCGTAATCATGAGTTTTGCTGCTAGTGCCCATGAAAAAGAACAACATGAGAAAGGTATGTTTAGTGGGTTAGATACGCCTGCAGCTAAAATAGTTATTGCATTCCATCACGCGCTTAATACGGGAGACAATATCACTGCGAAGAGCCTACTGGCGGATGATGTGACTATTTATGAAGGAGGCGGAGTTGAGAGGAGCGCAGATGAATATGCTCAACATCATATGAATTCAGATATGGAATATCTATCGTCAGTGACAAATAAAGCGTTGGAACATCAAGTCAAAGTTCTGGGCAATACAGCAATCTCCGCATCGCGGTTTCTGGTCAATGGGATGTTTAAGGGGGAAGAGAGAGACTACCAAAGTATGGAAACAATTGTCTTAATCAACACCGAAGGAGAGTGGAAAATCAAACATATTCATTGGTCAAATTGATTCGATTAACTACCCGAGAGAGCTCGTATGAAAAAATTTTTAATCATAATCATTTCGTCTCTGTTATCTTTCTTCACTTTCGCTCATGATAACAATGCAACTGATAAAGATCAGATAAAAGACATTATAAAGCAAATTGAATATGGCTGGGAGAATGGAGACGGTGCCCCCTTTAAAAAGCACTTTTTCGACTTTAAAGGCGCAAGATACTTTGAATCTGGCGGACAGAATGTAGGGTTAAGTGACTTGATAGAGCATCATGTTGAACCAGAAAAGGATGCCTTAGTTTTCTTAAGTTTAGATTTTTCTAACATTCAAACTCATGTAGAAGATGATTTTGCTTGGACACTCGTTGATACAACCGTTCAAGGAAAGGTTAGGAAGTCTGGAGAAACTTTCAACAAAACGGGGTTTCAAACCTTTCTTTTTAAAAAAGTTAACGGTGAGTGGCTGATAGTTCACACGCATTCCTCTAGTAGAAATCGTGCAAAAGACTAGCGAAATAAATGTATTGAAAGCTACTTTGGTAATATCAACGGTAGCTTTCCAGTTTGCTCAATATCAGAACCATCTCGGCTATCCTATTGCCAAAATGCCTTACACTTCATATTGGCACGAACTAAGCTTCCCGCCAGCCAATGAACCCTTATTATTCGTTTTTGCACAGATTTTTAATCAACATCGAATCCTTAAACACTTGTCCTCCCAACCTACATTTTGTTCCACATACGCTATTCTCAAAAGGTGCAGAGAAATATGAAAATCGTTTATTTTGGAAACGACTTATTCTCGAATTGTTTGTTACTTCTAATTAAAAATAGATTGAACATTGAACGCGTTTTTATAAACGATGTTCAGGAAAATGCGAGCTTCATCAAACGAATTTGTCGTAAATACAATATTGTTTATTCCACTGAAAAACCAAGTATCGTGACTCTTAAAGGATATTTAAATGACGAACAGACAGTCTTTGTTGTAGCCGATTACGGATACAAAGTACCCACAAACGAAATAAAATATGCGATTAATATCCACCCATCTTTACTACCCAAAAGTAGAGGCCCAACCCCACTCACCTACATTATCGACAACCCTGAGAACGCGGGTGTTAGCATTCATAAACTCACTGAGAAACTTGATGCAGGTAGCATCCTAATCCAAGAGAAATTTGAGGTCGAAAACAATGAAACGATTTCATCATTGATGGTCAAGTCTCAGTTACTCGCAGAAACTCTGTTAGAAGAATTACTTAATAACTTTAATGAGCTTTATAATAACGCCACACCTCAATTGGAAAAGCTAGCGTCATTCCAAAGTCTACCTCCAGTAAAAAGAAGGTTTGTAAATTGGGATCAAAACACCGCTCAATTTAGTCATGCCCTTCGACAGTATGGGCACTTTGGGATTCTTATTTCGTTAGATAACGCGTTATATATCGCAAATGATGTCGAAGTCACAACTTTCAGTCACGATTTCACGTGCGGTAGCATAATCTTTGAGGATGCACTAATTAAAAGTATTGCTATAAATGATGGCTATGTTGTACTTTCTAAGCGTAGTTTAAGGCTATATGAATCAAGAGTACTAAACTAGTTGATTACGGCTTTAATGTTTAAAGGTCCTAAGCACTTTTTTGTGTTGTGTTGATCTACGTCAAAGTAAGAATAACGGAATACCGCTACTATTCCCTTACTCACTGATGGAGTTTATTGTGTCAGGCATTTATAAGTGGTTTAAATTAGTACTAATAGCTGCGCTGCTTTCACAGCACGGCTTTGCTATGACGAACCCAATTAAATGTGATGGTCACGACACATCAGAATCTCATATGTCCTCAAATGATTCCTTATCAAGCGTAGAACATACTACTTTAAATAATCACACACTTCATTCAGAAAAGAACCAGGATGTACAGCACTGCGAAGGAAATGATCAATCGATATGCGCGTGCTGTATAGGTGCTTACTGTGCAACTTCTTTAACCCAATTTTGTATACTTTCAAATATTGAAATTCTGATAAGTGAAAACATTAAGCAAAGCTCATTTTCAGATATAAATATTACCCCTTTAATTGGTATACACTCTCCTCCCTTCCACCCTCCGATTAAGAGCTACACATAAACTCAGTGAGGCTTTTCTCTAAGTTTTCTTTACTAATCAATTGCAATCAAAGAATGTCTTAGACGATCAACTGCTTAATTAATATACATTAAGACACTGTTTGCTATCAGTAAACGAACAGCAAGTATTATCCGCCTCACTTAAAAACGCATTACATCTTAGAACCGAAAGTTTCACGAGTTACATGCCTATTGACCTGCGTCCCACACACAGGTTTAGCCTTTAGGTATAAGTAAAATTTTAGGTTAAAGACATCGGAACAACTATGAAAGTAAGAGAGATCGCAAGCGCCTTGGCTACAACGCCAGATACTGTTCGCTATTACACGCGCTTGCAGTTAATAACGCCGGCAAAATCTGACAATGGTTATAAATTCTATTCAACGAAAGATGCTTCCAGGTTGCGGTTTATATTAAGTGCAAGGCATTTAGGTTTTTCAGTTGAAGATATCAAGCAAATTCTCAGAGAAGCAGATAATGGAAAGACCGCTTGTCCCCTAGTTAGAACCTTAATTGCAAGAAGGCTAGCAGAAACAGAAAGACAATTTAAGGCAATGTTGTTACTCAGGCAAAATATGATGCTGGCAGTAAGGAAATGGGGAGCAATGGGTGACAAAGCCCCATCCTCACACGTGGTCTGTCATTTAATAGAAGAGTTTGAACACACCGTCCTGGAGGAAAACATAAATGACAGAACTTAATGCAGGTGTTTCTTCAGAAAAATTGTTGTCCGTCAAAAAACAAGTCTTCTAAAAATAGGAAAAAAGGAGAGCACTATGAGTGCAGAAGTAACACAGCGACAATTAGTGATAGAAGGCGCCGGATGTGCCAGTTGCGTTGGAAAAATAGAAGCTGCCTTGAAGCAGACGCCGGGAGTGCAGAATGCCGAAATGAACTTTGCAGACAGAACAGTACTTGTATCGGGTACAGCGGATTCTCAATTATTGGTTCAAGCAGTAGAGTCCGTTGGTTACAACGCAAAGCCTTTCGAAGATAAGCCTGACACTGATGTAGTCGATGAAAAAGAAGCAGCGGATAGGACCTATTACAAAAAGCTGATGCGAGATACTTTCATTGCGCTTTCGCTAGGTATCCCTCTAATGACTTATAGCATTGTTGTCGACGAAATGACGGTCGAGACTAATGTCGAGAGGTTGTTGTGGCTAGCAGTTGGCCTACTGACGCTGGGTGTAATGTTCTTTTCCGGCCGGCATTTTTACATCGGTGCGTGGAAGAGCTTTAAAAATCATTCTGCCAATATGGATACACTCATTGCACTTGGTACAGGCACAGCATGGTTCTATTCGATGTTGGTAGTGTTGGTACCTGAAGCAGTGCCGTTAATGGCAAGGCACGTTTATTTTGAAGCTACAGCTATGATCATTGGTCTAATTGATCTGGGGCTTGCCTTAGAACTAAAAGCCCGCGGAAAAACCTCAGAAGCAATCAAACGTTTAATTGGATTACAAGCGAAAACAGCCACGGTTATTCGCGACAATAAAGAGGTCCAGGTCGCTATCGAGCAAGTGCTTTTTAACGATGTCATCAAAGTCAGGCCTGGAGAAAAAGTGCCTGTTGATGGTGTGGTTGTTGAAGGCCATACGTCAATCGACGAGTCCATGCTAACCGGGGAACCGATGCCAGTTGAAAAATCACATGACGATGAAGTCGTTGCTGGAACTCTCAACAAGTCAGGAATGTTTCTATTTAAAGCAACTCGAGTAGGTAAAGACACGGCACTGGCGCAAATCATTGCAATGGTTAAACGCGCACAAAATTCAAAGCCGCCTATTGGGCGCTTGGCCGACGTGATATCCGCTTACTTTGTTCCTGTGGTCATGATTATATCTGTGCTCAGTGCGCTAGCATGGCTGAACTTTGGGCCTGAGCCCGCACTGGCATTTGCCATAGTTTCGGCCACCACTGTATTGATCATTGCTTGTCCATGTGCATTGGGCCTAGCCACGCCGATGTCAGTTATGGTGGGGGTTGGAAAGGCTGCTGAAGCCGGCGTGCTAATTCGCAACGGCGAAGCGCTACAAACGGCATCAAAAATCAGTGTGATGATACTGGATAAAACCGGAACGATTACGGAAGGTACACCCAAGGTCACTGACATAATTTTAGCCAATTTCAGTGATGAAAAGACAGTGCTGCAATTGGCAGCTAGTCTGGAAAATGGTTCAGAGCACCCATTAGCAATGGCGATAGTAGAAAGTGCCCACGACCAGGGCATTGAGCTGCTGAAAACCGAAGAGTTTAATGCGATTACCGGTATGGGGGTTGAAGGCCGTTGTGAAGGAAAGGCCTTATTGTTTGGTAACAGCAAGCTTATGGCTTCAAAAGGGGTGGGCATAGGTAATTATTCAGAGAAAGCACAAACACTGGCCAAAGACGCCAAAACTCCCATGTATTTCGCTGTAGATGGACAACTTGCTGCCATCATAGCGGTTGCCGACCCGATAAAACCTGACTCTGTTTCTGCCATCAAGCGTCTTCAGGCTAATGATATCCGGGTCATCATGTTAACGGGGGACAACAAAGAAACTGCTGCTGCAGTGGCAAAGAAAGCGGCAATAAGCGAGTTTTTTGCTGAAGTATTGCCCGAAGATAAGGCCAACAAAGTACATGAATTACAGCAGCAGAGAGAAGTAGTGGGTATGACTGGTGATGGAATTAACGATGCTCCGGCTCTTGCCTTGGCTGATGTTGGCTTTGCCATTGGTACAGGAACGGACGTTGCCATTGAAAGCGCCGATATCACCCTGATGCGCGGCTCGTTGCATGGTCTGGCCGATGCTATAGCGGTTAGTAAAGCCACCTTGCGCAACATTAAGCAAAACTTGTTTGGAGCCTTTATCTACAACGTAGCAGGTATACCTTTTGCGGCGGGCGTGCTCTATCCATTTTTCGGAGTATTGCTAAGCCCAGTTATCGCCGGAGCCGCCATGGCATTTTCTTCGTTAACAGTGGTATCAAATGCGAACCGGCTTCGCCTATTCAAGGCAAAGGACCACTAAGGAGTTTTCTTATGATGATAATTAATATTGTAGGACTTACGGGTATTGCACTGATTATTTGGTGGTTTTGGTTATACAAGCCTGATCAGACAGTTACTGAAAGTAACGAAATACTCATAGAAGTAAAAAATGGCGTGTACTCACCAGCGTCTATTCAGGTAAACGCAAACCAATCTGTTACGTTGAAGTTTTTGCGCAAAGATGAGTCTCCCTGTTCCGAAGTACTGCTAATTCCTTCATTAGATATCAGTGAGCAGCTAACGCTTAATGAGGTAACACCAATTCACCTCGAAAACGTCCCACAGGGCGAACATACTTTTCACTGCCAGATGCAGATGTATCGCGGTGTTCTTACGGTGGTATAGGAGGAGTCATGAAAAACAGTCACCCCAGATTTTGGTCAACACCTACAGGGTGGGCAGCATTAGCGATGATCGCTGCCGTTACTTATTTTTTAATTTTCGAACATGGTCATCATGTCCTTCAGTTTCTTCCCTATTTGATTTTATTGCTGTGCCCATTCATGCATATATTCATGCACAGTAGCCACGGTAAACACGGACACGCCCACGAACATTCTCGCGACAGTGACAATAAGCAGAAAAGTTTTCAGGAATTGAGTGATAACAACGCGGCTTATCGTGATGGATACATTCAGGGGTTGGAGGAAGGCCGAAAGGAGTCACTTAAAAAGGACAACCAAGATGAATGATACATATGATTATGGCTTATGGTCAATGGTGATACTGAACTCAGCTATTTTTATCTTTTTTGCATTCAGTTTTGTAAAGCCAAAATCTTCCACCGACTGGCGAAGTTTGGGGGTATTTTCTGCGTTTATTGTAGCCCTGTTTACCGAAATGTATGGCTTCCCACTGACTATTTATTTCTTGTCAGGATGGCTTGCTGAAACCTATCCGGAAGTAAACTTTTTTGCGCACGAAAACGGACATCTGTTGCATACTTTCTTTGGTTTTAAAGGCGACGCCCACTGGGACCCATTTCATATCGCCAGTATGGTATTTATTGTTGCAGGATTCTTTATCTTGTCCTCAGCATGGAATGTGCTGCACCACGCTCAGAAGAACCATCACTTAGCTAAGACTGGATGGTATGCGCGGTGTCGCCACCCTCAATATTTAGCCTTCATACTGATCATGTTCGGTTTTTTGTTGCAATGGCCGACCATTCCCACACTGGTCATGTTTCCAGTTTTAGTTGTTGTGTATGTGAAACTGGCAAAGCGTGAAGAAGCTCTGGCTATTGCTGAATTTGGCGATGAGTATGTGAGCTATATCAACACGACACCTGGCTGGATCCCAAACCTCAACTTTAAATTAAAAGGTGAAAACCATGAAAAAATTCACTAAATCAATCATTTTTTCAACCACATTAGTAATGGCTGCAACATCGCAAGCTCAACAAATGGAAGAGCATGAGCATAAGGGCTCAGACAAGCCAGAGATTCAAACGGGAATGCCTATGCGTGGCCAAGATATGCATATGATGAATGCAAAAATAAAGTCGATGAAGGAAGAAGTTAACGCTATCAAAGAAGAAAAGAATCCCAGCAAGCAGCGTGAAATGATGAAAAAACACATGCAATCCATGATGGGAATGATGCATATAATGCACGAAAAAATGGAAGGGCAACCCATGCAAAACCAAGTTGATATGGCAGAAAGGCATCTTAAGATGATGGAAGTAATGATGTCGAAAATGGATGGAAGCCATTCACCCGAATCTCAGAAACTTTCAAATTAACACCCGAGGAGAAAGATATGAGTGATTTAGACCACAGAGTCGGTGTCAGAGAAGCAAATTTAGTCGTTCGGAATTTACGGCTCAGCAATGTCTATGAGGCAAATTGCGAGCCCCTAATTGAAGAGATTGACAAGCTCTTTGGCATTGATGAGGTGAGCTACAACATCAAAGAAGGGGCTATTCACCTGGCATATGATGCGACACATATCGATTTAGACGGTATTGAAGCGATCATTCGAAAACACGGCGCAGATCTTCACAATGACTGGTGGACACACACAAAAGAAGGTTATTACCAGTTTGTAGATCAAAATATAAAAGACAATGCGACGCACAAACCGTGGAGTTGCCACCACTTGCCGCAGGGCGCTCACAGGAAGCGTACATAACCTTAATGTGCTCTACGTTCTCACTCAACAACAATGCTGAGCGATGTCGTTACATTATGATGCTGGCTTTAAGGAGGCGTAAGATGAAAATTCGAGAAAATGTATTTGCGTTCGCGTGCGCCGCATCGTTCAGCTTCGAGAGTGTTGTTAGTTGTTAGTTCTTTGTTCATTATTACAATGCCCGACATGATGTCACCCATGGCTGGTAATATAATGTTTTCAGACTGGCAAGGGATGATATGGAACGTGCCTTTATTGGGTGTAGTGATAGGCGGAGCTTTATGGGCTTTGTTCGCAGGTGTACTGGGTTGGCTTATTGCCAGTATTTACAATAGGCAGCTGTAGTAGTGAGGGCTAAATAAATAGTCAGTATTTGTCCTTTTAGCACAGGTACGATATTTGCTGATATCTACTGCCACATAAATTTAAACTAACGGTGAGATATTATGATAACCAATAATTCAGAATTAGCCTTACAGCAAGCCATGCAACTACCCAGTCAAACCAATACAGAGAAGCAGGGTTGTAGCCAGCCACCTGAGTCAAAAGGACAGGAGTTTGCTGAAATAATGAATACACTGAAGCAGCAAAAAAGCGGTTAAAGTGTGCCACGAGTAAAAATAACCGGCACGCTAATGCCGGTTAATTCCTTTCCTATTCATAACAACTGCGCTTACCTTTTAGGCTGCTACTCTGCCTACGCTGAATATTGTCTTACTCCGTCGATGTAGTTCATGAACAGCTTCAATGATTTGCATCAGTTATAATTTTTATCATCATCATCATACGCATGGAGCTTTAGAAACCATTTCTCTGCCGCGAATACGATAAGAAGTCCAGCCACAGAAATCCCAACAATGAAGATATCTGATTTTGCTTTGACCCACATAAAAGATAGAAGAACAATGATATCGAGAATAATTGCACTGACTAGTACCCAAGCTTTAGCTTGCACATCATCTCGTAAATGCTTGAACACTCCCCAGTGGATGAAGATATCCATTACGATATAAAAAACTACACCGATGGAGGCTATGCGGCTCAAATCGAAGAATATGGTAAGAAATATTGCGATGACTAACGTATAAATTAAGGAATGTCTTCTTATATCTCCCGGTAATGAAAAATGACGGTGAGGCACAAGTTGCATTGATGTAAGCATCGATAGCATTCTTGAAACAGCGAAGATGCTGGCAACGACACCGGAAGATGTGGCAATAATCGCGAAAGCTATCGTAAACCAAGCACCATACTGGCCGAATGCCGGTCGAGATGCTTCAGCAAGCGAATAATCTTTTGCCTGTATTATTTCGCCAATTGATAAATTTGCTCCGACTGCAACTGCGACAAAAACATAAAGTACCACACAAATCGATATAGAAATGACTATGGCTCTTCCTACATTTTTTTCTGGTTGTTTGAGCTCGCCTCCGCTGTTTGTAATTGTAGTGAATCCTTTGTATCCCAAAATACCAAGTGCCACGGCTCCGAGAAAACCGGTTGCGCTGGTATCTTGCGGTTGAGCTGAAACGCTCTCAAACGACAAACCGGTTGCCCACAGCCCACCAATTGCCAAAACTGCAAGTCCTGCTATTTTGATAAAAGCCATAATAAATGAGAGGGTCTGTATGAATTGATTACTCAAAATATTAACAATGAATGCCACAATAAGAAGACTCACGCCAAGCGCTGGTATAAGCCACTCAGCGCCCTGAGAGTCAAACAATTGTAGGACATAAGTGCCAAAAGTGCGGGCTACCAAACTTTCATTGATAACCATGGAAAAAAACATCAGCAATGCACAGGCACCGGTCAACAGACCTCTACCATAGGCTTTTTTCAGAAACATGGCGATACCACCTGCAGAGGGGTATTTCTGTGCCATTTTGACGTAACTGTATGAGCTAAACCCTGCAATTATCGCTGCAACTAAAAACGCAAAAGGAAACCATGTGCCTGCCAGCTCCGCTATTTGCCCGGTTAAAGCAAATATACCAGCACCTATCATTACACCAGTTCCCATCGATACCGCGCCCCAGAGGCTTAACGAATCTTTCCTGTTTGAATGCTCGTGTTCATTCATATTGGTTACTCCTTTATGTCATGTGAGCCTGAGTAACAACAAAAGCAACTTGCAGCAAATATAAGGACACAGGCCCATTACAAAACAAATTCGAAGACGTGTAGAAAGAAATAACTGGCAATGGCATACCAGTTATTTCATTTTTAGCGTAGGGCGTTTAAAACCAAATCCTTGCACCTAACACTACACCAGTTTCACTGGTTGACTTGCCTTCAGCCTTTAATGCATCAGCTGTATTTCCCAAAGCTTTGCTGTAATAAACACCGACATAAGGTGCTACCTCCCTCACTATTTCATGCCGATATCGCAAACCAATACGAATATTACTCAACCCGCTTTGACGGTCATACTTTTCAGAATCGGTGAGGTTGGCAACAACTTCCAGTCGCGGTTGCAGATAGGAAACTTGACTTAGTTGCCAGTCATATTCGGTTTCATTGATGAACTGCATGTCACCGTCTTCGTTAATACGCAGTGAATTTTCCATTTCAAACCAGTAAGGAGCTAGACCTTGATAACTGACCACCGCATAGTTCTCCATATCCGCATCTGATGACAGCTCTCCCTTTGTGCCCACACCAAATTGTATAGACCAAAAAGAAGAAACGAGATAACCGTACAACAGTTCTGCTCGTTCCAGATCAGTAGGCATTCCATCGTTTTGTGTATTTTCGCCTTCGCTTTTAAAAACAAGACGATGGTAATCTCCGCCATACCACGCTTGCATGTCCCAGACCCCTATATTTTGCTGCTCATCAGTGCGAGTATATTCAAGTCGGTCAAATAGAACTTGGCCAAAATATTCATTAGGAATAGGAGATGGCCAGTCATCTCTTGATTGAGCCAAAGCATTGTCAACGCTCAAAGTTAATGTTATTAGGCCTGCTATTAATATCTGTTTCATTTTAATCTCCTATGCGACCTGTACAACACGAAACATACCTGCTTCCATGTGGTATAGCAGGTGACAATGAAACGCCCACTCACCGGGGGCATCTGCGCTGATTTGTAACGAGACCTTCTCTCCAGGCTTGAGGCTGATCGTGTGTTTACGAGGTCTTGGATATTGGCCGTTTTCAAGTTCCATCCACATACCATGTAAATGAATAGGGTGATCCATCATAGTGTCATTAACCAAGATCAGACGTAGTCTCTCGCCATAATTGAAACGTACATATCCGTCTACTTCACTAAACTTTTTGCCATCGAACGACCACATGTACCTTTCCATATTGCCCGTTAAGTGAAGCTCAATTTGACGTTCCGGCTCTCTTTCGTCAGGCCAAGGACTTTCACCGACTAAATCTGTATAAACAAGGACACGATGTGGGCTGTCTTCCAAACCGATCCCAGGTTCATCCAACCTAGAACTTGGATTTTTAGCAATCATCGCTGCACCAGCGCCGTGCCCGTCTTCGCTGTGGACAATGTCTATGCTTTCTACTGGGAGCTTTTTGGAGGGGGTCATTTCTCCTTCCATTTGGGTGCCATGCATTGTATGGGCGCTATGCTGCCCCATTCCTTTCATTTCACCTTTTGGAGCAGCCATGCCCGAGCTGTCGACCTTGGACTTATCCATATTCATGCCTTTCATACCAGACATGTCCATCCCCATCGCCGCCATGCCACGCTCTGTGATAACTCGCTGTGGGGGAACCTCTGCAGTAAGGCCAATTGACGGGGTTAGGGTGCCACGCGCATATCCACTTCTATCAAAACTTTCCGCAAAAAAGGTATAAGCTTTTCGCTCTTTTGGCTGAACGATTACGTCATAAGTTTCCGCTACTGCAATTCGAAACTCATCCACATTTACTGGTTTAACAGGCTGACCATCTGCAGCTACAACTGTCATTTCAAGCCCTGGGATGCGAAAGTCGAAATAAGTCATCGCAGAACCATTTATGATCCTCAACCGGATTTTCTCGCCTACTTTAAACAGGGCTTGCCAATTATCTTGTGGTGTCCGGCCATTCATTAAGTATGTATATGTACTGCCTGTAACGTCAGCTATATCGCGAGGGCTCATACGCATTGCACCCCACATAGCACGCTCTTCCCATGTATCGGCAAGCCCTTTTTTCTTTACGTCTTCTAACGTGTCGAAAATAGTTCGCTTTTGATAATTGTAATAACCTTCCGCTACCTTCAGTTTTCGCATAACGTCATGGGGGTCTGAAAACGTCCAATCGCTTAAAATAATTGTATGTTCCCTATCAGCCCCAATGTCCCCATCTGCGGGGTCGATCACAAGAGGTCCTAAATGGCCCAACTGTTCCTGGAGGCCTGAATGACTGTGGTACCAGTAGGTGCCGTTTTGCTCGACATCGAATGCATATTTAAATGTTTCGCCAGGTTTTATTCCGGCAAAGGAAACTCCCGGAACGCCATCCATATCTGGTGGTAAAATAATCCCGTGCCAGTGTATTGAAGTATCTTGGTTTAGGTGGTTAGTTACATTGAGGTGCGCTCTCTGTCCTTCTTTCAATCTAATCAACGGGCCCGGCATTTGACCATTGATCGTTATAGGTGAGCCCATATTTGAGCCTATTGGCAATTGCGCTTTTGACACATTGAGATTTTTAATATCACCTGTCAAAACTTGATCTTTAAAATGGCGACCAACAGGTGCTGCCCATAGAGGACTAACGTTGGTTAACGCAGCCGCAGCGCTTGAGGTCAGGGCAGCGAGCACAAATCTTCTGCGACCGTTGTCGATAGAATTTTTCATAGTTTTTAGCCTTTGAATTGATACTAACTGGACGAAGGAATTTCATCCATTTAAAAAGTATTACTAACTAAGTCAGTACCTTAGGCTATCGGGGGACGAAAAGGTGGAGTGAAAATTTTGGGGGGAACAGCTAGAGCGATAATGTCATACTGCTCAGCAAAAGTTGTTTCAAATTGACGAATGGGAACGTAAAAAAGACTTGCAAAGTGGTAGCAATTGGTAGCTATACACATACATCCATCATTGCAGCAACCTGATTTACCCGAATGCGAGGGGTGTCCATCAGTGTGAGCGCTTTGATGCTTAGAACTAGGTGAACTGCTACGTTTCTCCTCATGAGCGTCTGCGAATTTGTGAGAAGCCTTAGTTAATGAGCTATGTTCATCCATTTTCATTTCACACGCATCAACTGGCACGGTAAACAGTACCAATAAATATCCAATGCATAGTGTGAAAATAATAGATCTCATAACTTTGTATTTGCTCTCAACCTTTACGCGACGTTATTCCCTTAGAAAAGATAAGTCTTAAGGACACTTTAATCAATGACATTTGCTTGTAACTAAGATAAACAACTTCCTATGTAGTTAAACAAGCAGTCTTTTCAATCTTAAAAGCTGATAGAGTTACTTTTATTAAGTTTAGTCGATAAGCAACTCTTGTAACTAAAAAGATAACATGAGTAATGCGCCTGCTATCATAAAAATGTTTTCTGATAGTGAAACAAAACCTAACGGCACGTTACTGTCCCCACCGACACAAGCACATTTGAGCTCCCGTTTATCCACATATACTGCTTTAAAGACAGAAATTGCCCCAACGGTTCCTATAAATAGTGAAAATGGCGCAACAGCTATGGCAGGCAGTTGAGCTACCATTCCTATCCCCGCGTAGGCTTCAAGAAATGGGTAGATGTAACCATATCGAAGCCACCTCATTGCCAACAAATCGTAGGTTATGAACGAATTTGTAAAACTATACAAATCCTTCAATTTTTGAACTGCAAGTAGTGTCATTGAGAAAGCAATAAAGAGAACCAGTGTTCTTATAGAGATGAAGTCTTCAGAAACAAAAAACTGGAATGCTAACGATAGCAGAGCTGCCACAGAAAAAATCGCAATAACAGGTGCATAAGTAGTTCCGTTCTGCCCCGCTTCTCCTTTCCCGAAGTATTTACGAAGCTCATCATATCCACCAACTCGCTTTTCTTCGATGAAGGTTTGAGGCGTCGTTTCTACACCATGCTTTTGCTTGAAATCATCGGTGTCATTACGTGAAGTAAGATGATTGTCTTCTACTGAATAGCCTTCTCGCTCTAGTAAGTCTTTTGACCTTAAACCGTAAGGGCAAATGTGCTCTTTAGTAACCATTCTATATAGGATAGCTTTCTTACTCATTTTCCTTTCCTTTATTCAATTTACCTTCAAATTGAGGAATTGGACGCTGTTCGGCCTGTTCCTGAGTTGTTACCTTGCCATTCTTATTTATATCCTCTATCAACCACTCCATCTCCTTTATTTCCTTTCGCTGAGCTTTAATAATGCCGTTTGCTAATTCTCGTACGCGAACGTCTTCAAGGTTAGAACGCTCACTAGTCAAAATAGCTATAGAGTGATGAGGAATCATTGCTTTCGTGTAAGCGGTATCTGAAATGGTACTTTGTGAACGAACAAGATAGATACACAAGGCGAAAGTAAGTGCCGCTATTATAAAAATGGCTGTATTGAGTTTCTTGTTGCTATACATACCTAACATGAAAGCTAACATTATAATCGCCATGCCTGCCCCCATATAGAGTGCCATATAAGTCCTTGTCTCACTGAACCAGACATGCGAGATAGCGTAGGTATTTAAGTACATCATTAAAAACATCGCTACAGTTGAAGTTATTATCATTGCAGCGAACTTAGAGTATTTCATATGTAATCCTTACTTAAGAAACAGTTAATATTTGTAAATCTTTCTAACAAAAGAAAGCTTGAGAGAGGTCACAAACCAATCAATCTTAACTAGTCAAGTTTTGTACCAACAAGGAAATATTATGTTTTTGTCTATATTAATAGTTTTAACTGCACTGTTGATCTGCGTAGGGCTGCATCTTTTTAATATTTCAGTAGTCGCGGACAATATCAGCGAGAGATTGAAGGGAGCTTGGATAAAAACACTGTCGGTAGTCGTTATTGCCATTTCGAGCCAACTTTTACTAGCAGTCATTTTTACTCTGGCGTATGAAATTGGACTTTATTTCGAGCTCGGCGATTTTAAGCAACCTGCCACTTCCATGGATATTTTTTACTTTTCACTAACTACGATTACTACATTGGGTCTTGGAAGTATCGAGCCGGACGGACATCTACGAATGATAGCAGGAGTTGAATCGGCTACAGGGTTTCTACTAATAAGCTGTTCAGCATCGAAAGTGTTCAAGCATATGTAATGTAAAAACTGTAACCTGAGAAGATGTAAACCTCACCCGTCAGGACTAGTTTTTAATGAAACAATGTTTCGCAAATTATTGTCTTTTTAGATACTAAAAAGCGAACAATAGAGCACTCTTTGCTTCTCTCTTAAAGAAGTTTGAGGGTATGGCTTAGCAAACGTTTCAGAACCAAAAGCACGGTTGAAAGCTGACTTTATTATCTCAAAACTGATTTAAATCTGGGCTATGATCTTGGCGCTTTTATTCGAGTCGCTTATGCAGATATATTTGGGATTACTATAGGAGCATACGCACAACTTCGGTAATTCCTTCATCCCTGATAACTCTAGTTTCCAAAAGCAGTTACAGCTTGAGTTCAAACAGATTCACATTAATCTATTCTATTGATTCAAACCAAAGTCGACTTAAAAGTATCAGTTCTTCTGGAAGCAAAGCAAAAGCCTATGGTTACTTTAACTACGATACTCGTGGCAATATTATTCATAACAGTCACTTTAGTATGAGTTACAACTTGGCGAATCAGATGACTGCGGCGAACGGATTTTCATTTACCTATGATGGATTCAATCGCCGAGTAAAGTCTTCGAAGAGCGGGAGCACGGCATATTATCATTACAGTCAAGATGGAAAGCTTCTCTTCAGTGAGAGTAATGGCGTTTGGAAAAACTACATTTATATTGGAAGTCGTCTCATAGCAAAAGATTCTAGTTCATCAGCAAGTTTTATTCATACTGATATTCTAGGCAGCACTACGGCGCAATCTAACAATAGTGGAACACTTATTAACAATAGTCGACGACACTATAAGCCATTTGGGGATACCTATGAGACTGCTAGTAATGAAATAGGCTATGCGGGACACAAGTTCGATAGTGAATTGGGCTTAAGCTATATGCAGGCACGATACTATGATCCAGTTATAGGTCGTTTTTACTCGAATGATCCTGTTGGATTCAAACTCTCTGACATATCTACATTTAACAGATACTCATACGTAAGCAATAATCCCTATAAATACGTTGACCCTGATGGTAGAGAAAAACATACTGTTAGCGTAACAGGTGAAGCGATAGCTGTTGCTGGAGCGAGAGTCTCTCTTTCATTGTCGTTCGATGATCAGACATTGGAGTTGTCGGCTTCTGTTAGTGCAAGTCCTAGACTGGGGGCTGGTTTATCATTAACACCTAGCTATCAACAGTCACCAAGTGGCGATGTGGCCAAAAACGAAACAATAGTAGAGACTTCAGTGAATGCAGACGCGGCTGTTGGGCCATTTGCGGTTGCACAGGACTTAGTTTCTGAAAAAACAATCAATGGTGACATACAACCGCAAGGAAGCGTCTCTGAACCGCAAGGTGATGCTAAAGGAAAGATTGGTGTTTCTGCCTCTGTAGGAGTGGAGGTTAAAGTCACACAATCAACAACTGCAATAGCGGATGCTGTAAATGCGGTCAAAGAAATTTTGGAGTAACTATTGAAATCAAAACTTTATGCAGTAAACAGCTCGAAATTGATGGCAATTTCGTTTGCTACTCTTGGGCTGTTTAACATTTATTACTATTACAAAAATTTTAGTAGGAAAGCTAAAGTCGAAGAATTCGACTTGGTTATCTTTGTAAAAAGTATTTTATATCCGTATTTTAGTTATTCATTTTTGGTTGATGTAGGTAGCACGACTAAACGTTCAAACTCCTTTGTGAAGTTTGTTTTTGTACTACAACTTGTATTTGTTGTCGGGGGAGTCGCGGTTGCTCATCCACTGAATCTATTGGGCTTTTTAACATTTATTCCACTCACAATAGTAAATAGTATGCTTCTTGAGGGAGATGCAGAAGTGGATGAGCTAAAGAAGTTTCCAAATGTGTTGATTTACTTAGGCTTCGCTATCGTTTCTACAATTGTTCTTTCAAGGATAGTCGATTATTTCTGATTTGAATTTGAAAACCCAAAAAGCTCGAGACTTGAGAGCTGCCAGTGAAGTTTGTGGCCAATATCTACGTCTCTAGTACGCTGAGACTGTAAAATAAATGCTCAGCGTTTTCGATTCAGAGATAAAACTTGTTGGTAAAGAACGGTGCGAATTGTAAAAATCTCTACGGGTCAATGGCAGAAAATCGTACACGGTAGACTACAAACGCTGAATATCAGGCTATTGATTTTTGCCTTATAAATCTACACAAATGACGAATGTTAGCCGATAGATACAAGTTAAGGTGAGCGCGCACAGTGAAATTGTGTTCTTCTTACAATTTTAAGTGTGTAAATAATTTAAAATACCACAGTCCCTAATGGTTTTGTCTTGGTCACACGATGACGCCATATTTTCGAGTGATGACTTTAATGCGTTTAGCTCTTCAATGCGAATAATGACGTCTGATAAATGCTTAGCTATTAACGTATTGATATTTGAACAGCTCTGATCTGGCCTCGAACGACTGTCCATTAGCGTTTTTACTTCCATGATAGACATATCTAATGAACGACACTGTTTGATAAACAGGAGTTGTTCAATAGTCCCCTTGTCGTAGACACGATAATTTCCACTTGAGCGCTTAAGCTCAGGCAAGAGCCCCTTCTTTTCATAAAAACGAATGGTCTGAATACTACAACCTGTCGTCTTTGCGACATCACCAATTTTCATTTTTTTCTCCTAACCGTTGACTCTATACCAAGTATAGACTTTATACTCATACTATTCATCAGTAAAGAGTGTGTTTCTAATGAGCGGATGTGGGTGCGAAGTTGAAATAAAAGACCAGTCTCAACGACAGGTTTTGTATTGGCTTTTGGGAATAAACGCGACAATGTTTGTTATAGAAATGGGGATCGGGTTGCTTGCTGATTCAACCGCATTAATAGCCGATTCACTTGATATGCTCGCCGACGCAGTTGTCTATGGTGTTGCCCTTTATGCTATTGGTAAATCGCTATTGCACAAAGCCAATGCGGCTAGAATTAGCGGCTTTTTTCAGATGGCACTGGGTGTGTTGATTATCATTGATATTGTAAGACGGTCAATTTACGGTAGCGAACCTGTATCGGGACTAATGATGGCTATGGGGGCAGTTGCACTGATTGCTAATGTCATTTGTCTTGTGATCATACGCAAACAAAGAAATGAAGAAGTGCATATGCGGGCAAGCTGGATATTTTCAGCCAACGATGTGATTGCCAACTTAGGTGTTATCTTTGCTGGCGTTTTGGTGTTTTGGCTCGATTCTCGATGGCCTGATCTGGTTATCGGTGTGATAGTTTCGTGCGTTGTGTTGCGCGGGGCAAAAATGATCCTCGAAGATGCTGGAAATGAAAGACAGCGAGCGCTTAATGCGCAAAGTTGATAAGAAAATGCCAATTTTTAATTGCACATCAAAACTGCGTAGGTTGGCATGGCTACTTATTACTTTGCTCATGTGTCAATCGGGCTTTTCGTTCGCCGCTCAATGCGATGACTACCCTGCGGAGGTATCGTCAGTCCCTGAACAATCAAAGTCGATAGGCACTTATGATGTTCCCGAAAAAAATGTAAATGCTGGTGATAATACGTCGAGTGAAGAGTCTAAGTGTTTCCATTGTGTGCTGTGTCAATGTGGACAGATTAAGTTTCTGGCACAACACCCAATAAATGACGTATCTAAACCGTTATATACCAATCAATACAGTTATTCCCGCAACGTCACTGACGGCCTAGTCGAAGGCCTTTTGCGCCCACCTCAACATTAATCCATTCCCTCCTATATGTTTGCATGGGTGCTTTCCATGTATGTCGTTATCTTATGAACAAAAGGTTCTTTTATGAGTTCTTCACGCCCATTGGGCATAAAAAAAGCTAGCTCAGCGTATCTGAAATTGATATCTGCTGCACTGGTAACCATGAGCATATCTGTTCAATCTGCCAATGCGCAAAAGTCTTCAATCACGCTTGAAAATGCGCTCAAACGCACATTATCAAACAACCCAGATTTAGTTGTGTTCGAATTTAAATCTTCGGCTTTGGATGGTGAATCAAAAATGGCCAGCTTACGACCTGAAATGTCTGTTGGGGTTGAAGTTGAAAATGTGTTGGGAACAGGCGAAGTGTCTGGTATCAAAGATGCCGAATTGACACTGACCTTATCGTCGGTCATCGAGCTTGGAGATAAAGTCAGCGGCCGAATGAATGTGGTGAGTTCAAAAAAAGCACAACTGCTTACACAACGGCGCATTCGTACGCTGGACATCTTGGGTGAAACAACTCGACGATATATCAATGTCATTGTCCAACAAGCGTTGCACAAGACTGAGCAACGAGCTGAAATGCTGGCTCGCACAATGCTTCAGACAGTCTCTACACGGGTTGAAGCGGGGGCTTCTTCACCACTTGAGAAAAAACGTGCAGAGTCAGCGTTGTCGCAGGCGCGTTTGTCGTTATTGATAAGTGAACAAAAACTCAATGAGTATAAACGCGACCTGGCCATCATGTGGGGTGACACTAACGCTGCGTTTGCGGAAGTTGAAGGGACACTGTTATCGTTTCCAAATTCACTATCACTTGAACATATGCTTTCACAGCTTCAAAGCAATCCACACGTTCTGCTTTATGCTGATAACTATCGGGTACAAGAGGCCAGATTGAGAGTGGTTCAGGCCAGTCAGCAGTTCGACATTGCGTGGGAAGCCGGTATCCGAAGAATGCAGGGAATTAATGACACAGCGTTAGTCGCCAGTATTTCGGTGCCGTTAAATACCAAGCAGCGGAATCTAGGAGAATACGAACAACAGCGCGCATTGCTTGACAGTATCGACTATCAAAAACAAGCGAAAATTCGTGAACTCACTCGCCAATTAAATCAAGTCATTAGTGCAAAAGATCAAGCCTTGCTCACTGTTACGACCCTTCAAGACAATGTCGTTCCCACATTGGAATCTGCATTGAAATTGGCGCGGGATGGCTATGAAAGTGGTCGCTACAACTATATAGAGTGGGTGACAACGCAACAGCAACTCATAGATATGCAACGAACACTGATAAAAGCCGCAGGCTTAGTCCACCTTCGAAGCGCAGATCTAGAGGCACTTACGGGAATTCCCGTGTTTTCTGACTCTCCCTCGACGTCTGCTCAATCATCAGAATTACTAGAGAAAAAATAATGAATACATCACAATTTACATTACTCACTAGCGCACGTGACTTGCTTGGCGTGTTAGCCATGCTACTTACTTTACTGTTTGCTACTGTCGCCCTGGCTGATGATGACGATGAGGAAGCCGAAGAAAGACCCGAGTACGTAGTGTTATCTCAAGAACGGATGCTTGAACACGATATCGTGACTGCTTCAGCCGCGTCAGGATCATTATCGCTCACAACCAGAACATTTGGGCGGATAGTTCATGATCCTGCGTCACTGAGTCATATTCGTGCCCGCTTCGACGGTGTTGTAAAACGTATCATGGTGAATATTGGAGATAAAGTAGAAAAAGGTGACACGCTGGCAATCATTGAGTCAAACGAGAGTTTAAATCAATACTCAATCACCTCACCGATGTCTGGAAAAATCATAGCTAGACACGCCAATGATGGTGAGCTCACCAACGGTCAAGTGCTGCTTTCTGTTGCTAATTACTCTCGCGCAATTGCTCAATTGGCTATTTTCCCCAAACAACGTACTCATATTGCCGCTGATATGGAAGTCACTTTAAGGCTTGAGGAATTGCAGCAACAATCAAGTATAAGCCACATTACGTCCTCACCGGATGACAAACCCTATTCTATCGCGTTTGTGAACGTTGATAATGGCAGTGGTTATTGGCCTTTAGGCGCTATGGTAGAGGGTTATATTCAGATTGGTTTCCAAGAAGTCAATCTGGCACTCCCCAAAAGTTCAATACAAGAGTTAGATGGGCAAACCATTGTTTTTGTCAAAGAAGGGGAACGATTTTACCCCCGCCAAGTAAAACTTGGGAACACGGACAACCGTTTAGTAGAGATTGTGAAGGGCGTTCAAATAGGCCAGCAAGTCGTTGTAGAAAATAGCTATCTACTAAAAGCTGATTTATTAAAAATGGAGGCGGGCGATGATGACTAATTACCTGCGCATTTATTGTCAAAAGCAAAGCCAAGTCCATAAAAACGGTGAGGTGAGAGCATGATTGCACGAATACTCCGTCTGTCGATTGAGCGCCGTGGTGTCATGATGTTGTTCGCCTTGTTTGTCGCCTTTTTTGGTATGTACAGTTACAAACAACTGCCGATTGATGCTGTGCCTGATATCACCAACGTGCAAGTGCAGATAAATACCGCAACCCCAGGTTACTCGCCTTTGGAGACTGAGCAACGCATAACGTTTATAGTTGAAACCTCGCTGGCCGGTTTGCCTAATTTATCGTATACCCGCTCGATATCACGCTATGGCTTGTCGCAAGTCACAGTCGTGTTTAAAGAGGGCACCGATTTATATTTCGCACGAAATCTCGTCAACGAGCGTCTCACCGCCATCGCGGCGCAATTGCCAACAGGGTTAACCCCTGAAATGGGCCCTATCGCCACAGGCTTGGGTGAAATTTACATGTACTCGTTAAGTGCTGAGCCTCAGGCGCGACAGGACAACGGTCAACCCTATGATGCTATGGCATTAAGGGAGATCCATGATTGGGTAGTTAAGCCCCAATTGTCGCTTGTTGAGGGGGTGACCGAGGTTTATGCGATAGGCGGATTTGAAAAGCAATATCATGTGAATCCTAATCCAGTCGCAATGATAAACTTTGGGATAAGTACAGGTGACCTTCTCAGTGCGCTAGAACGCAACAATGCGAATCAAGGCGCTGGTTTTGTAGAACAAAATGGGCAACAAGTACTGATCAGATCGGAAGCCCAACTGAAGGGCATCGACGATATCGGCCAAGTGGTTGTTAAGGTCATTGATGGCGTACCGGTAAAAATTCAAGACATCGCCCAAATCAACCTCGGTAAAGAGCTGCGCTCTGGAGCCGGCACGTTAAATGGCCAAGAAACAGTGATTGGCACGACAATGATGTTAGTGGGAGAAAACTCTCGTACGGTCGCCAAAGCTGTGGACAGTAAGCTCGAAACCATTAAAACAAGCTTACCCGAGGGCGTTATCCTTGAAGCGGTTTACGATAGAACAAGCCTCGTTGACAAAACCATCGACACAGTACAGAAAAACCTCGTCGAGGGCGCTTTACTTGTCATCGTTGTGCTATTCGTTTTGCTTGGGAATGTGCGAGCTGCACTTATTACAGCCGCTGTAATACCCCTGGCAATGCTTGCCACGATATCGGGTATGGTCAAAACCGATGTGTCTGCTAACTTAATGAGTTTAGGCGCACTTGATTTTGGCTTGATTGTCGATGGCGCAGTTATCATTGTTGAAAACTGTATCAGGCGATTATCCGAATCCCAGAAGCAAAACGGCGCAACTCTACCGCTCAAAGAAAGACTGAATGTTGTATATGAAGCCACTAATGAAGTCATACGTCCCAGTTTGTTTGGTGTATTGATCATTACCATTGTTTATATCCCCTTGTTCACGCTCACTGGCGTCGAAGGTAAAATGTTCCACCCCATGGCAGCGACCGTGATAATGGCTTTGCTTGCCGCAATGGTATTTTGTTTTACCGTAGTGCCTGCGGCGATAGCAATTTTCATGAGAGGTAAAATTAGCGAAAAAGAAAGCCCAATTATTAAAGGTGCAAAGGCAGTCTATCGTCCTGTTTTAACGGGAGCGCTGCGTTTTAGATGGCTAGTGGTAGTAGCAGCGAGTGCTTTGGTTGTCGGCAGTTTATGGATGGGCAGTAAATTAGGCTCCGAGTTTATTCCCCAGCTCAATGAAGGTGATATCTTAGTACAGGCAATACGGATCCCTGGGACAGGGGTAGAACAAGCAGTTGAAATGCAAAAAACTCTTGAAGCGAAACTTATGCAGTATGAGCAAGTACAGACGGTATTCGGTCGCACGGGTACGGGTGAGGTCGCCACCGACCCTATGCCACCAAACATTACTGATACGTTTGTTATTTTAAAGCCTCGGGAGCAATGGCCCGATCCATCAATGACAAAAGCTGAGTTAGTGGAAACGTTTGAAGAGGACTTGTTTACTTTGCCCGGCAATAATTATGAATTTACGCAACCTATACAAATGCGTTTTAACGAATTGATTAGTGGCGTAAGGGCAGATTTGGGGATAAAGCTATTTGGGGATGACTTAGATACGCTCTTTGCATCTGCTTTTGACATTTTGACCGTTATTTCAACGATTGAAGGAGCTGATGACGCGAGGCTTGAGCAGGTAGAAGGCATTCCAATCTTCACCGTCACACCAAAGCCTGATCAATTGGCACGCTTTGGTTTGGATATAGCCGACTTGCAGTTATGGCTCAATGCTGCGACAGGTGGAGAAACCGCTGGAATGATTTTTGAAGGCGACAGACGCTTTGAGATTGTCGTGCGATATGGCGACGACATTCGAAATGAACTCACTCAGCTTGAGAGCGTTCCCATCGTCACGCCCTCTGGTGAGCATGTACCGATAAGCGAATTAGCCACACTGGCATTTAAAGAAGTACCTAGCCAAATAAGCCGGGAAAATGGCAAACGTAGTATTGTTGTCACAGCAAATGTGCGTGACAGAGATATTGGCACTTTTGTTGAAGAAGCTCAGGCGAGAATCAATGATGAAGTAGATTTACCTGCTGGTTATTGGCTCGACTATGGTGGAACCTTTGAGCAGCTCGAGAGTGCGAGTCAACGATTGACTATTGTGGTACCGGTTACGTTGTTTGTGATTTTGACAATGCTGGTAATTGCGTTTGGTTCTATACGCGATGCGTTGATTATCTTCACAGGTATCCCTTTGGCATTAACAGGCGGTGTAATGTCTCTTTGGTTAAGGGATATGCCTTTATCCATATCCGCGTCGGTAGGATTTATCGCGTTGTCTGGGATTGCCGTATTAAACGGATTGGTAATGCTGTCCTTCATCAAGCAACGTTTGCTAGAAACCGGAGAATTAGTGAATAGCATTGTTGAAGGGGCACTTATTCGCTTGCGTCCGGTATTAATGACAGCACTAGTGGCAAGCCTTGGATTTGTGCCCATGGCGCTCAATACGGGCATAGGTGCAGAGGTGCAACGGCCTTTGGCCACGGTGGTCATCGGCGGGATAATATCGTCAACCTTGCTAACACTGGTAGTGCTGCCTGTACTCTATCGACTCGTGCATAGTAAAGGGGATCAGTAGTGTTCTTGGGCATTTATTCGCAAATGCCCAAGTTTTACCTGAACGATTTTTAGGTACCTATTGACTCTTTATTAAGTATAGACTTTACAATCATATTCTTAACGTCATGTACGATAAGGATAGATATGGTTTCGCTTATTTTAATATC